>JALYSL010000454.1 GCA_030854825.1 Pseudomonadota bacterium | reverse complement strand
CGCTCAAGGGCGGCGCGCAATGGACCATCGCGACGGCGCGCGAGTACCTGAGCTTCGAGACGGCCGATCCCTGGGCCGGGTACTGGACGAAACGCCAGACGCTCGCCGCGGGCATCAAGAAGTTGCCCTGACGACCGGTGCGCCGACGCAACGGTCGGCGTGACAAGGGCTTGCGCGAGGTCGTATGCTCCCCGTCCCGCCGCGCAGGGCACGCCCAGAAGCGGCGACACCAGGATTCTTCATGGCTGCTCGCTCGATCGCTTCGCTCTCGTTGTCGTTCGGTCTCGTCTCGATCCCCGTCAAGCTCTATTCGGCGACCGAGAGCTCGGCGTCGGTTCGCTTCAACATGCTCGACAAGGACGGTGGCCGGCTCAAGCAGCAGTACGTCGCCGAGAAGGACGGCAAGCCCGTCGAGCGGGCCGAGATGGTCAAGGGCTACGAGTTCGAGAAGGATCGCTTCGTGATCTTCCAGCCCGACGAGCTGAAGGCGCTGCAGGAGAGCCCGAGCCACACCATCGACATCGTCGCCTTCATTCCCGAAAAGGCCGTCGATCCGATCTTTTACGACAAGGCCTATTTCCTGGCGCCCGACAAGCGCGGTGCCAAGCCCTACAACCTGCTCCTCGAAGCGATGCGGCAAAGCGGCCGCTGCGCGCTCGCCAAGTGGGCCTGGAAGGCCAAGCAATACGTGGTGCAGGTGCGACCCGCCGAAGACGGCCTGGTGCTGCAGCAGTTGCTCTACGCCGATGAAGTGCGCTCGATGAAGGAGCTCGAGATCGAGAAGGTCGCCGCTTCGCCGGCCGAGCTGAAGCTGGCGATGCAGCTGATCGACCAGATCAGCGAAGACACCTACGACCCGACGATGTTCGAGGATGAGGAGAAGAAGCGCATCCTCGCCGCCATCGACGAGAAGATCGCCGGCAAGCACATCGTCGCCAACGAGCCGCACGAACCGGCCTCGACCGGCGGCCAGGTGATCGACCTGGTCGAAGCGCTGCGCGCCAGCCTCGGTGCGCGCGGCGCCGGCAAGGCGGCACCCGCGTCGAAGGCGCCGAAGACGGCGCCCGTTGCCGCCGTGGCTGAGCCGGTGAAGGAGCGCAAGGGCGTCAAGAGGGCGCAGAAGCCCGAAGCCGTTGCCGAAGCGCCAACCCGGGCGCGCGCAAAGAGGTGACGTGACGACGCGCGCTCCGGCGCAGGCTTCCTATTCGGTGCGCGGCATCCAGGAGATGCTCGGCCTTTCGCGCGTCGTCATTCTCGGTCTGGTCGACGCCGGTTTCGTCGCGCCGCAGCGCGGCCCGCGCAACGAATATCGCTTCAGCTTTCGCGACATCGTCCTGCTGCGCACGGCGGTCGAGCTGCGCGCGGCGCAGATCGCGCCGCGCAAGATCCTCGCCGCATTGCGCAAGCTCCGGGCCAGCCTGCCGGCCGAGATGCCGCTCACGGGCCTGCGCATCAGTGCCGTCGGCAACGACGTGACGGTGCGCGACGGCAGCGCGCAATGGCACGCCGAGTCGGGCCAGCGAGTGATGGATTTCGAAGTCGACGCCGCCACCGGCAGCGTCAGCGTGCTGCAGCACGCGCCGGCGCGCCGGCCGGCGCCGATCAGGCCCGTTGCCGAAGGCGAGGCGAGCGATGCCGCGAGCTGGTTCACGCGCGCCGAAGCGCTCGAGAGTCGCGACCGGGCGGCGGCCGAAGCCGCGTATCGCACCGCGCTGGCGATCGACCCGGGCTTCGCCGACGCGTCGCTCAACCTCGGCGCACTGCTTTGCGAAGCGCGTCGCTACGGCGAAGCAGTCACGCTCTACGACGACGCGGTGCGGCTGCATCCCGGCGAGGCACTGCTCCACTTCAACCGCGCCGTCGCGCTCGAAGACCAGGGCCGCCTCGCAGAGGCGCTGGTCAGCTACAACAACAGTCTGCAGCTCGCACCCGACCTGGCCGACGCCCACTTCAACGCCGCCCGCCTGCACGAGCAACTGGGCGACGCGAAGAAGGCGGTGCGCCATCTGAGCGCCTATCGGCGGCTGCAGGTTCGATAGGTCCGGAGCCGCTGCGTATGGCGGCCGGGCGTCGAGCGGCGCCCTCGCGGGCCCGGCGATTGCCCGGCGTATCCTGGGCACCTCGTGCGCCCTCCCTCACCACAGCGAAGGAAAGCAAGATGAATGACGACATCGACAAGAAGGCAGCGGGTACACCGAACCGCGATCCGATCACCGGCGCGCCGGGCGCGCATCCGATCGGGACCGGCGTCGGCGCAGCGGCCGGTGGCATCGCCGCAGGTGCCGCGATTGGCACCGTGGCCGGCCCGGTCGGCACGGCGGTGGGCGCGGCGGTCGGCGCGATCGTCGGTGGCCTGGCCGGCAAGGGCGTCGCCGAAGCGATCGACCCTACTGTAGAAGATGCGTATTGGCGCAGGAATTACGCCAACCGCCCTTACGTGGCGCCGGGTGCCAGTTACGACGATTTCGGGCCTGCCTACGCCTACGGCGTCAGCTCGTATTCGAACAATGTCGGACGCTCGTTCGACGACATCGAAGGCGACATGTCGCGAGGCTGGGACAACGCGCGCGGCAAGTCGAGCCTGTCGTGGGACCATGCCAAAGTCGCCACGCGCGACGCGTGGGACCGCGTGAGCGGCGACGTCGAGGAGTAATGGTACGCGCCGACCGAACGCTCGGTCGGCGCGGTCCGGCGAGCCAAGA
>JALYSL010000421.1 GCA_030854825.1 Pseudomonadota bacterium | reverse complement strand
TGCCCAGCCACGGGCTGACCGAGAAGTACTGGAACAAGGTCGCCGCGGTATAGGCCCCCAGGCCGACGAAGAGGGCGTTGCCAAGAGAGAGTTGGCCGGCGAACCCCATCATGATGTTCCACGCCTGGCCCACGTAGGCGAGCTTCAGGGCGACGATCATCACCGTCAGCAAGTAGCGATCGGCGACGAGCGGGACCAAGGCGAGAAGCACCTGAAGGGCAGCGAGGCCGCCGCGCGAGCGTGCGGGCGACTCGCGCCAGATCGCCGCGACGCGGCTTTTCATCGGCCGCCGTTCCCGCGGCGCATCGCCGCCGCCGGTGTCACAGCCGGCGACCGAAGAGGCCTTGCGGCCGGAATGCAAGCACCGCGATCAGCAGCGCGAACGACAGCATGCTCTTCGCCGATGGCGTGATGATGAGGCCGGCGACCGCCTCGGAAACGCCGATGAGCACGCCGCCAACGAGTGCGCCGACCATCGAGCCGAGGCCGCCGATGATGACGATGATGAAGGCGAGAAGCGTGTAGCTCGGGCCCGAGTTCGGCGTGACGTCGACAAGCAGCGTCATCAGGACGCCGGCGGCGCCGACGCAGGCGCTGCCGATGCCGAAGGTCAGGGCGTAGAGATGCGGCACGTTGAGGCCGACGATGCGGGCGCCGAGCAGGTTGTCGGCGCAGGCTCGGATCGCCTTGCCGAACGCGGTGTAGCGAAAGATGGCGAACAGCACGGCGCAGACGACGAGGGCGACGATGGCGCAGATGACGCGCACCTTGTCGATGATGAACGGCCCGATCGCGAAGGAGTCGAGGGCGTAGTCGACCTGGACGTTGCGCGCGTCGGGACCGAAGATGATCAGCAAGCCGTTCACCAGTATCAGGGCGACGGCGAGAAGGAGCATGAACTGTGAGTGCTCCGGGCGATCGATGAACGGATTGATGACGACGCGCTGCAGCACGTAGCCGAATACGAACGCGGCGAGCACCACCGGCAGCAGCAGCCAGAGTGGATCGACATGCCACGCGGCGAAGCCAATGACGGTGGCGTACATCGCCATCGTCATCATCTCGCCGTGCGCGAAATTGACGATCCGCACGACGCCGTAGATCACCGACAGACCGAGCGCCATCAGGCCATAGACCAGTCCGGTCAGCAGCCCGCTGATGACGATGTTGATGACGGCGTCGACGGGCATGCGCCGCCGGGCTCTCTCAGGCCTTGCCCCAGCCCGGCATCGGAAACACCGGCTTGTGCTCGGCGCTCTTCGCCGGCAGGACGACCGTCGGCCGCTCGTCGAGGTTCTGGATGCAGGCCGAGGCGATGTCGTCGTTCTGCCCCTCGGCGCTGAACTTGATCGGGCCGCCGAGCATCATCCGCTCGGTGATGTTCGTGCTGCGCAGGGCGTTGGCGAGTGCCGTTCCGTCGGTGCTGCCGGCGCGCTTGAAGGCATCGCCGACGACCATCATCGCCTCGACCGTGAAGCCGACGTTGAGGGCATTGAACAGCAGGCTCTCGCTCGGGAACTGCTTTTTCATCGCCGCCTCGATCTCGAGCGTGATCTTGGCCTTCGGGTCGTACCAGGGGACGTTGGAAATGCAGTAGTTCGAGTACTTGCCGAGCGTCTTGTAGAAGGCTTCCTCGTACATCCCCGGCGAGCCGGGGCTGATGACGCCCATCGGGTTGTAACGCTGCTTGACCATCTCCCGAACGAGCAGGATGGCATCGTTGAGGCGGCAGACGAGCATCACGAAATCGGCGCCGCTCGCCTTCGCCTTGGCCACTTCGACCGAGAGGTCGAGCGCCGCCGGGTCGTAGCCGATTTCCTCGACGATCTTGAATGGCAGGTAGCTCAGGCGCGGCAGGATGGCGTGGATGCCGCCCGTCATCGCCGTGCCGAAGGTATCGTTCACGTGCATGAAGACGGCTTTGCGCGGCGCCGTCCCGGTAGCCTGGAACAGGTCGCGAAAGAGAGCCAGCCCATTCGTCACCAGCTGCGGCGCCGTCGGGAAATTGCGAAAGACGTACTTGTAGCCCTGCTTGGTGATCTGCGGCGCCGCCGCAATGTTGACGACGAAGGGAATCTTCCGCTGCTCGGCCACCTGCGCGATCGCCGCCGAGGCGCCCGAGTCGAAGGCGCCGACGAGAACGTTGGCGCCGTCGTCGATGAGCTTTTCGGCGCGCGAGCGCGCCTCTTCGACCTTGGACTCGAAATCAGCATTCATGAGCTCGACGTCGACACCGTACATCTGGCGGATGAGTGCCGGCGAGATATCCGCGCCCATCTGGCATGACTGACCGATCTTGGCGAGGTAGCCCGAACGCGGCAGGAGCATGCCGACCTTGATCTTTTTAGCTTGCGCGCGGGCGAGGGCAGGGGCGCCGATGGCAGCGACGCCTGCGGCGCCAGCGGCGAGGCGATTGAAATCGCGTCGGGAAAAACGGTTCATTGGGGGCCTCCAGGCTGGCTTGCGGGCTCGTGCCGCGGTTTCGAATTCGACGGTAGCACGCGCGATCGGGCCGCCGCATCGGGGCAATTCACGAGGAACGATGCGTCGCAGCGTGCCGTGCACCAGCACGGCACAATTCGGCGATGACCGCGAGCGCACCGTCGCCCTGGCGCCTGTCCGTTGCCCCGATGATGGACTGGACGGATCGCCATTGCCGCCATTTCCACCGCTTGCTGACAACACGCACGCGCCTCTACACCGAGATGGTGGCGACCGGCGCGCTGCTGCACGGCGACGTGTCGCGCCATCTCGGTTTCGGCGCCGAGGAGCATCCGCTGGCGTTGCAGCTCGGCGGCAGCGAACCCGCGGACCTGGCGGCCTGTGCCAGGCTCGGCGAGCGCTGGGGCTACGACGAGATCAACCTCAACTGCGGCTGCCCGAGCGAGCGCGTTCAGCGCGGCGCGTTCGGTGCGTGCCTGATGGCCGAGCCCGTGCTTGTGGCCGAGTGCGTGCGGGCGATGCGCGACGCGGTCTCGATT
>JALYSL010000412.1 GCA_030854825.1 Pseudomonadota bacterium | reverse complement strand
GTGCCGACCGCGCTGGCGTAGTTGTTGATCTGCGAGGTCTTCTGCTGGCCGCGCAGGATCGAGAAGACCACGTCGTCGGCTGTCAACGGCGAGCCGTCATGAAACTTCACACCGGGCCGGATCTTGAATCGCCAGACCAGCGGCGACACCTGCGTCCATTCGGTGGCCAGGCCGGGCACGATCTTCAGGTTCTTGTCGCGGTTGGTGAGCCGCTCGTAGACCTGGCCGTTCATCATGTTGGTGCCCGACTCGTTCTGCGAGTGCGGGTCCATCGTCTGCGGGTCGCCCTGGCTGGCCCAGCGCAGGGTCTGGGCTTGCGCGCCCGCGGCGAACAGCGCGACGACGAGCGCGAGCGAGAGGGATCTTTTCATGAGCCGGCTCCGAGGGCCGACGCGGCCAGGAGCGCGCAGTGTAGGGGCCGCTCTGCGGCGCCGGGAAGCAAGGCTTCTCAGCGGAATTCGGGCAGCTGCACGGTCTTGATTTCGCCGGGCAGCGACGAGATGTACTCGGCGATCGCCTTGATCTCGGCGTGCGTGAAAGGCCTCGCCATGCCCATCATGATCGGGTTGTTGCGACCGACGTGCGGGTTGCCGTCGGTCTGGTAGGCCTTCAGCGCCGCGTAGAGATAGTCGGCGTATTGGCCGGCGAGCTTGGGGTAGCTCGGATCGATCGGCTTGGAGAAATTGCTGCCATGGCAGGAGACGCAATTGGCCTGGGCCAGCAGCTTGGCGACGCTCGGCGGCGGATCGGCGGGCTTGTCGGGCACCGCCGGGCCCTTGCCGAGACGCTGGTAGTACGCGGCGACGTCGGCCATGTCTTGATCCGAGAGCGCCACCGCGACGGCGTGCATGCTCGCGAACTTGCGATCGCCTTTCTTGTATTCCGTCAGCGCGGCGATGATGTACTTGGCGTTTTGCCCGGCGATCTTGGGCACCTTGTAGACCTCGGGAAAGCTGGCCTGGTAGCCCGGAATGTTGTGGCAGCCCAGGCACATGTCGACCTTCTTCGCACCGGCGTTCGCGTCCTGTGCGCGAGCCACGCCAACGGCACCCAGCAGGCCGGCGAACATGAACGAGAAGGTCGTCAGAAAGAGGCTGTTCTTCTTCATGGCCGTGGGCGCTGGCTCGTAGGAGGCAAAGCCGAGAATTATAGGGGCGCCCTTATACTGAAACGCCCTGTCCTCTCCGCTCTCGATGAAGTTCCAAGGCTCGGAAAATTACGTCGCTACGCCGGACCTGATGCTGGCGGTGAACGCCGCGGCGACCTTGAAGCGCCCGCTCCTCGTCAAGGGCGAGCCGGGCACCGGCAAGACGATGCTCGCCGAAGAGGTGGCCGCCGCCCTAGGCATGTCGCTCCTGCAATGGCACATCAAGTCGACCACCAAGGCGCAGCAGGGCCTCTACGAGTACGACGCGGTGAGCCGGCTGCGCGACAGCCAGCTCGGCGACGAGCGGGTCAAGGACATCCACAACTACATCGTCAAGGGCGTGCTCTGGCAGGCCTTCACAGCCGGCGAGCCGATGGTGCTGCTGATCGACGAGATCGACAAGGCCGACATCGAATTCCCGAACGACCTGCTGCGCGAGATCGACCGGATGGAGTTCTACGTCTACGAGACGCGCGAGCTTGTCAAGGCGGTGCACCGGCCGCTCGTCTTCATCACCTCGAACAACGAGAAGGAGCTGCCCGACGCGTTCCTGCGCCGCTGCTTCTTTCACTACATCAAATTCCCCGATGCCGAGACAATGAAGCGCATCGTCGACGTGCACTTCCCGGGCCTCAAGAAAGAGTTGCTCGGCGCCGCCCTGAAGAATTTCTACGACGTCCGCAATCTTCCGGGCCTGAAGAAGAAGCCGAGCACCAGCGAGCTGCTCGACTGGTTGAAGCTGCTCGTCGCCGAAGACATTCCGCTCGAGGCGTTGCAGAGCCGGGACGACAAGGTGTCGGTGCCGCCGCTGGTCGGCGCCCTGCTGAAGAACGAGCAGGACGTGTCGCTGTTCGAAAAGCTCGTCTTCATGCAAAAGCACAACCGCTGATGCGCACAGTCGAACCGGTCAGCCTCGAGGGCGAACGAGTCAGGCTCGAGCCGCTCGGCCTGCAGCACGTCGACGGGCTGAAGCGCGCCGCCGCCGACGGCGAGCTCTGGAACATTCGCGTCACCAGCGTTCCCGATCCCGACGACACGCGCGGCTACGTGGAACGGGCGCTGCAGGCTTTCGCCGAAGGCCATCGACTCGCCTTCGCGGTCATCGACGCGGCCAGTGCCGAGGTGATCGGCTCATCGAGCTATCACGACATCCTGCCCGCCGTGGAGCGGCTCGAGATCGGCTACACCTGGTATGCATTGAGCCGGCAGCAAACGCATGTCAACGCCAGCGCCAAGCTGCTCCTCATGACGCACGCCTTCGAGACGCTCGGCGCCCGGCTGGTCGGCTGGCGCACCGACAACTTCAATTTCGCCAGCCAGCGCGCCATCGAGCGCCTCGGTGCGCGGCGCGACGGCGTGCTGCGCCACCACGGCCTTCGCCGTGACGGCACCGTGCGCGACACGGTCATGTACAGCATGACGGCCGGCGAATGGCCGGAAGCGAAGGCCCAGCTTGTCTGGCGGCTGGCGAAACCGGCCTCGACACCAGCGTGAAGGCGCAGCGAAAAAAGAGCTTCGACGCCGAGGCCCTCTGGAAGATTGCGCGCACCGGTGCGATTTCGCTGTCGCCCGACGGTGCCCAGGCCGTCTGCTCGCTGACCACGTTCAGCATGGCCGAGAACAAGGGGGCGACCAGTCTGTGGCTGCTCTCGACCTTTGGCGGCAAGCCGCGCCGGCTGACCGCTTGCGGCGAGAAGGACGGCCAGGCCGCGTGGTCGCCACAAGGCGCAGCCATCGCCTTTGTCGCCAAGCGCGGGCAGGAGGGCAAGAACGACGACACGGCCCAGCTCTACCTGATCGCGCCTGACGGCGGCGAGGCCCGACGCATCAGCGATTTCGCGCCGGGCATCGAGGCCTTCAAGTGGTTCCCCGACGGCAAGCGCATCGCCTTCGTCGCCTGGGTCTGGCCCGAGCTGAAGGGGACGAAGGCGCAGGCCAGGCGCTGGAAGGAATGGAAGGAGCGCAAGGAGACGGCTTACGTCACGGCCGAGGCGCAGTACCGTTTCTGGGACCACAACCTGCCAATGGGCCGGGTCGCGCATCTGCACGTGCTCGACATCGACAGCGGCCGCATCGTCGACCTCTTCGAAGGCTCGGAGTGCGAGCTGCCGCGCACGGATCCCGACGCCAACGTGTTCGACGTCGCGCCCGACGGCCGGCACATCGCCTTCGTGTTCGACCCGGCGGCGGAAAAGCGCATCGACAACTGCAAGGCACTCGCCGAGATCAACGTCAGGACCGGCCGCATCGCCACCGTCGCGCGCGACGCCGCCTGGGATTTCGACGCGCCTCGCTACGCGCCGGGCGGCACGTACCTCGCTTTCGTCGCCGCCAACATCGGCCATGTGCACACCGCGCCGGCGAACCTTGCGGTGCTCGAACGCGGCGGCGCCTGGCACGTGATCACCGCCGCCTGGGATCGCTCGGTGAACGCGCCTTTGCGCTGGTCGGCCGACGGCACGGCGCTCTACTTCACCGCCGAAGAGCGGGCGCGCTGCCACCTCTGGCGCTACGCGCTCGACAGCGG
>JALYSL010000346.1 GCA_030854825.1 Pseudomonadota bacterium | reverse complement strand
CTCCAGTAGCTGAAGCATCTGCTGGCGGCGTGGATCGTGAGAGGATGGGGCGGGTGCCCCTCACGTGGGCAGGATGTAGGCCGCCATCTCCATTGCCGCCGCGGTCTGCGCCTGCGTGGCGTCGGCCAGCAATGCCAGGAGCAGGTTCTACGCTGCGATCAGGCGGACGCGCAGGTGGACGAGCTCGGCATTGGTCAGCGGCGGATCTCTAGAACGGCTAGATCGTCGGGAGTTCAGTCCTCCAGGGTTCCACCTTCGCTTTCCGGCTCGATGGTGCGAGGAGGCGCTGCGCGGCGGGCGCTTGAGGTGGCGGGACTCGATCGCTCATCTTGGGTGGGCTCATTGGGGTTCTAATTCGTGGGGCTCAAGGAGATACCGACATGATGAACAGCATGATGCGCGTTCGAGTGATCTCGCGGCATTTCCTCGTCCCCTGACGTGAGCAGCTTACTGGCGCTTCTGATCGTCGTCGCCGTAAGCTTGGGCGCGGGCTTAGCTCTGCAGTTCGCCATCCGACCGACTGGCGACGCCTGGGTCTCCTATCCGCAGTCCGCACCGTTTCTCGGCGGTGGCCACACCGAGACCCACGCCTGGCAGCGCTTTCACGTGCGCTACTACTCGATGGTGCTGCTCTTCATCGCCTTCGAGATGGAGATGATGTTCATGTACCCGTGGGCCGTCGTGTTCGTCGAAGAGGGCGCCAAGGCCTTGATGGAGATGGGCATGTTTCTGGCGATCCTGTCGATCGGCATCGTCTACGCCTGGCGCGAAGGCGTGTTCCGGTGGCAGTAGGCTGGCTCGAGCGGCTTGCGGCCGGTGCCCCCGTGGCCGTCTTCGCGGCGGTCGGTCGCGATGCGATCGAGCGGGTGGAGGACCTGTCGCTCGATGCACGGATCACCTGGGTCGCGAGCCCGCGCCACGCTGACATGCTGCTCGTCGCCGGCCGGATTCGCAAGCAGGACGACCATGCACTACAGGCCGTTCACGATCAGATTCCTGCCCCTCGAAAGACGCTGTGGTGGGGCAGCGAACCGTTCGATGAGCTGGCATCACCGACCGTGGTGCCCCTGCTCGAGGACGCCTTGCCGCATGTCATGCATCTCCGAGACAGCCGTTCGAATGGCGAACGCGATCTGCTGCCCGACGAACCGCCAAATCCTTGGCAAGGCGTCGGTCCCAACGGCCAGGGTGGCAAGGGAATGATGGGTGGGGTTCCTTACGGCCGTTCGATGGCCATGACCGATGACGACGGCCGCGATGGTCTGCAGCTCGACCAGACGACGGTGCAGATCGGACCCTTCCTGCAGACGTGGCCGTGTGGCTTGGCGCTCGAGGTGGTGTTGCAAGGCGACGTCTTGCAGCGTGCGCGGGTGGTGCAGACTCCCTATGGGCCAACGGAGGGCACTGTCGAAGACATCTCCGCTCGGCTGCGGAGTGCGGCGCGCGTTCTCGCCCTGCTTCAACTCGGCGGCCTCGCCGAACGCTGCAGGCGGGCTGCTGCCGCCGCCCATGGCGGCCGCGAGGCTGTCGACGTCGCCGCCCTGCGGGCTGCCGTTCGTCGAAGTGGTGCCTTCGCTGCCGTACAGATCGGACTCGGCGCGTGTCGACTCGAAGGAGAGCAAACCGATGTCCGTTCGCGACTGCGCGCCTGGCTCGGCGACAACGCCGAGCAGCCGGAAGGCGCGACGACCGCGCCGAAGCCGAAGCTGGCTGGGCTGCTGACCGGACTGGAGTGGAACGAGGCGATGCTCGTCATCAACAGCTTCACACCGCACCAGTTGCACGGCATGGCGCCGTGCGAGAAGGGGCCCGATAAAGGCGGCGACGACGATCCGGACGGCGAGCACGCTGCCATGGAGCATACGCATTGACTGCGGCGACGACATCCGTTGCGGCACTCCTGCTGATGCTCGGCGGCGCCTGGCTGACCGCAGTGTTCGACCGCATCGCGACCGCGCTCGTCGCGCGAAGGCCGATTGGCTCGCCCTGGCTCGCGCCCTTGCAGAGCGGTGCAGCACACCTGGCACGCAGTCCCAGCCGAACGGAACATCCCGACGGACTCAACTGGGCGCTCGCCCCGACCCTCTACCTCGCCCTCGCCTTCGTCGGCGTGGCCCTCGTGCCCTTCTCCGCGGCGGGCGCCATCGCCGATCTTCCAGCCGGAATCGTCCTCTGGGGCGCGGTCGAATCGCTGATGGTCGTTGCAGTGTTCCTGCACGGCTGGTCCGCCAATGCCCTCTTCCCGCTGATCGGCGCCTATCGCTATGTCGCCATCGCCCTGCCGGTCATGCTGATCAGCATGTTCGTGCTGATCGCCGTCGCCCTGCCGGCGCAGTCACTCGCGCTCGGGGCGATCGTGCAATCCCAAGCGGGGCTCTGGAACATTGTTCGCCAGCCGATCGGCCTGCCGCTCTTTCTGCTCCTCGGCCTGTCGCTGACGTTGCGTGGTCCGTTCAACTACGCCGACTCGGCCGACCTCTCCGGTGGAACCGACGCGGAGCGGTCGGGGCCGCCACGCGCGCTCTGGCAGTGGGCGCGGCTGAGCATGGCCGTCTCGTTCTCGGCGATGGCTGCCACGGTCTTTCTCGGTGGACCGCTGGGGCCCGGGTGGGGCACCGTCGGCCTGGGGCCGCTGTGGTTGGCGGCGAAGACCGTGGTCGTGCTCGCCCTGATGGTGGCCGCCAGTCATCTACTCGCCCGCATGCCTCCCTCGCGCATGCTCACGCTGCTCTGGACTGTGCTGCTGCCGATGTCGTTCGTCGGTCTCGTCGCCGCCGGAATCGAGGCGGCCAGATGAGCGGCGTCGACATCGCTTTCTGGACACTTTCGATCATCGCCGTGGTCAGCGGCTGGCGCGTCTTTCAGACCGATTCGATGGTGCGCGCGTCGTTTCTGCTGCTGCTTTCGTTCGTGGCCGTCGCCGGCATCATGCTGCTGCTCGCCGCGCCGTATCTCGGAGTCGCCACCATCTTCATGATGGCCGTCGAGATGATGGTGATGGCGCTCTTCATGGTGATGTTCATGATGAACCCTGCCGGCCTCAACCCGATGAGCATGGTGCATCAGCAGCCGCTCGCCATCGGCGCAGGCGTCGTGGCGTTCGTCGGCCTGTCTGCCGCAGTGCTGACGAGCCCGCTGCCCGACCTGCCCGTGCCGGTGGACCACCGCGCCATCCACGATCTCGGCATCGAGATGCTCGGTGGCTCGATGCTGATCTTCGAATCGGCCGGCGTCGCTCTGCTCTCCGCGATGATCGGCTCGGTCATCCTCTCGAGCCGCAGTGGCCGTTTCGGCGCCGCCGATGAGGGCTCGCGCCCGCCGGCCCTGTCCGAAGGCGGCCAACCCGCGGGCATCGTGCCGGAGAAAAAGAAGGGGCACGGCATGGGGCACGAGATGAAACACGACATGGCAAACGAGTCCGCAGACGGCGTCCACGACGTCCACGGCGCGCACGGCGCGCACGGCGCGCACGGCTCATGACCTTGCAGACCCTACTCGTCGTCGCGTCCGCGCTGATCGGGCTGGGCCTCTACGGCGCGCTCTCGCAGCAATCTTTCGTCATGCTGATGATGGGCTTCGAGCTGGTGCTCAACGGCGTGCTGCTCATGACCGTCGCATTCTGGTCGCTCGGCACCGCCGGTGCGCCGAAGGGCCAGCTGCTCGCCATTCTCGTGATGGCCGTCATGGCGCTCGAGATGGCGATCGGGTTCGCGCTGGTCACAGCGGTCTATCGCAAGCGCCAGGCCGATACCACCGAAGCGCTCGACACGCTCAAGCACTGATGCTCTGGCTCCTCGCACTGCTGCCCGCGATGACGGGTGCCGTCCTGCTGGCGACGGGGTCGCACCGTCGCCGAGTGCTCGCGCTAATGGCAGGTCTCGGCCTGGTCGCGACGCTAGCCCTCGTGCCGATCGCTGTGTCGGCCGGCTGGACCGGCAGCCTGCGGTGGAGCGCGACGCTCGCCTTGCAGGCCGCCGTCACGCCGCTCTCGGCGCTGGTCGCCGCGCTCGTACCGGCCGTCGCTCTGCCGGTCTTGGTCTACGCAGCCTATCGCGAACGCGAGGCAGGTCTGGTCCGGCTGTTGAGCCTGCTGCTTCTCTTCTGCGGCGCGATGGAGCTGCTC
>JALYSL010000344.1 GCA_030854825.1 Pseudomonadota bacterium | reverse complement strand
CCAGCCCTTCGAGCACAGCGCTGCTCGTGCTCGCCATCATGATCTCGGCCACCGTGTTCACGCCGAGCCCGAAGCCGTGGCCGACGACCACGCGCATGCCGGCGGCCGCCGCCGTCTCGAGCATGCGGCGGCTGCGCAGGAAGCCGCCTTGCTTCATCACCTTCAGCTTGACGATGTCGGCGCAGTCGGCGCGGATCACGGCGATGAGGCTGGCGTGGTCGGTGATCGACTCGTCGGCCATCACCGGAATGCCGATCGCCTGGCGTACCTTGGCCATGCCTTCGAGGTCGAGGTCGGCGACCGGCTGCTCGAACAGCTGCATGTCGAAGGGCTCGAGCAAATGGCCGAGCGCGATCGCATCGTCGACGCTGTAGCCGGCATTGGCGTCGGCGCGCAGCGCCATCGTCGGCCCGACCGCCTCGCGCACCGCGCGCACGCGCTCCCGATCGGCGGCGATGCCGCCACCGACCTTGATCTTGGCCGAGCGAAAGCCGCGATCGAACCATTTGCGCGCCTCGGCTGCGGCCTCGTCGGGCGGCAGGATGCCGATCCAGGCGTTGAAGCGGACGCGCTCGACGACGGCGCCGCCGAGATACTGGTGCACCGGAATGCCGAGCCGGCGCGCGAGCATGTCGACGGAGGCCATCTCGATCGCCGCCTTCGCATCGAGAAAGCCCGCCAGGGCAGCGTCCATCGCCGCGACGATGCGATGCGGGTTGCCGGCATCGAGCCCCTCGACGATCGGCGCCAGCTTGTCGCGCAGCGCCGCCAGCGACTGCTCGATGGTCTCGACCGAATAGCCCGGCGACGGATCGATATTGCCGAGGCCGATGCTGCCGTCGGCGGCGACCAGGCGCACGATCGCGCTCTTCTGCGTCGTCTTCGTGATGTAGGCGTTGCGAAAGCCCGGCCCGACCAGCGGCACGGCGACGCCGAAGACCTCGACGCTGGCAATCGGCAGATGGCAGCCGTCCAAGGTCAAGCTCCGAAGGCAGCGACGATGGCCGGCCCCTTGATCTGGGTGCGATGCATGACGCGGCGCGTGTTCGGGTCGAACGAATCGCGGCGGTGCAGCGTGCAGCGGTTGTCCCACAGGATCAGGTCGTTCTTCTGCCAGACCTGCTTGAAGGTGAATCGCTCCTCCGTCGCGTGCGCCCACAGCTCGTCGAGCAGCGCGTCGCTCTCGTCGAGGTCCATGCCGACGATGCTGCTGTTGCGGCGGCGGCCGAGGAAGAGCGCGGGACAGCCGGTGTCCGGGTGGCTGATGACGAGCGGGTGGCGGGCGCCCGGCGCCTCGCGCGGATCGGTCACTTCCTTCATGCCCTTTCGCATGATGCCGGCGCTGTTGTAGGTGGCGTCGTGCACGGCACGCAGGCCGGCGATGCGCTGCTTCGTCGCCTCGGGCAGCGTCTCGTAGGCGAGGTACATGTTCGACCAGAACGTGTCGCCGCCCGATGGCGGAATCTCGAGCGCGTGCAGCATCGCCGCGCGCGGCGGCGCATCGACGTAGGTCATGTCGCAATGCCAAACCGCTTCGCCGTCGCCGAGATTGCCGATCGGCGCGCCGCCGACCTTGACGTTCGAGATGACGTTGATCTCGGGGAACGCTTCGAGAAAGGGCTTGCCGTACGGGTTCGGCCCGGGCGGGTCGAGCGGACCGAGGCGGCGGCTGAAATCGAGCAACTGCGGATCGGTGAGCGCCTGGCCGCGAACGCGCAGCACGAGGTGGCGCGCCCAGGCGTCGCGGAACTCGGCGAGCTCGACGTCGCCGATCGGCTCGCGCAAGTCGATGCCGGAGATCTCGGCGCCGAGCGCCGGCGCGAGCGGGGTGACTGTCAACGCTGGCATGGTGCTGCCTTCGATTCTGAATGGGATGCGAAAGGTAGCAGTCGGCAACGATGACGTAAACGACATATTCGTGCCTCCGTGATGCAGAAACCGCATCTAGCCCACGTTCGCACGCGCCGCGCGTTGCCGCGCAGCCCGGTCACCCTGGTGTTCCGCCCGCTCGCCAGAAACGACCCGACGCCGCTCGCCTCACGCGCCGCGCGGTCAGACGTCGACCAGCACCTCGAAGCCGCCGTAGATCAGGCGCTTGCCGTCGAACGGCATCGGGTTCGTGTCGGGCTGCAGGCGCGAGTCGGTCATCACCTTCTTCATCCCTTCGTCGCGCACCGCGCGCGACGGCCAGGTGATCCACGAGAAGACCACGGTCTCGTCGTCCTTGCGCTTGACCGCCATCGGAAACGAGGTGAACTTGCCTTCGGGCACGTCGTCGCCCCAGCAGTCGACGACGCCGAGAGCGCCGTGTTCCTTGAAGACGGCGGCGGCCAACGTAGCGTGCTTCTTGTATGCGTCGCGATGGGCGTTGGGCACGGCGGCGATGAAGCCATCGACGTAGTTCATGAACATCTCCTTGGTTGATTCGGTTCAGGCACCGGCCGCGGCGGCCTCGAGCCCGGCGATGTCGAGCTTGACCATCTTCGGCATCGCCTCGGCCACGCGCCCGGCCTTGGCGCGGTCGGGGTTCGTCATCAGCTCGC
>JALYSL010000338.1 GCA_030854825.1 Pseudomonadota bacterium | reverse complement strand
GTGCTTGCCGACGACGGTTGCGGCATCCGCATCGTGCCGGCATTCCAGGCCTTTCACGGCAGCCACGCCGCGCCGCTCGGCGCCGAGCACGTCGCCAGCCTGGTGCCGCGCAACACCGACCGGCTGCGCTA
Source organism: Pseudomonadota bacterium (assembly GCA_030854825.1). The sequence continues at coordinate 5,774 of JALYSL010000338.1, read as the reverse complement.
CGGCCTCGTGAAGATGATGCTCGACGGCTCGATCCAGGGCTTCTCGGCGCGCCTGCGCTGGCCGGGTCACTTCAACGGCGCGCCGAACGGCATCTGGGTCATGGCGCCTGCGCAATACGAGGCCGACTTCGAGACCTACCACCGCGCCGGCCTGACCATCCACACGCACACCAACGGCGACGAGGCGAGCCTGGTCGCCATCGACGCGATCGAGCGGGTACTGGCGAAAGCGCCGCGGCCCGATCACCGTCATACGTTGCAGCACGGGCAGATGATCGACGCGCCGATGTTTCGCCGCATGAAGGCGCTCGGTCTGTGCGCGAACCTCTTCGCCAACCATCTCTGGTACTGGGGCGACCAGCACTACGAGATGACGATGGGCCCCGATCGGGCGATGCGCCTCGACGCCTGCGGCTCGGCGCTGGCCGCTGGCTTGCCGCTCGCCATTCACTCCGACGCGCCGGTGACGCCGCTCGGGCCGCTGCACGTCGCCTGGTGTGCCGTCAACCGCGTCACGCCGAAGGGCCGCGTCCTCGGCGAGAGCGAGCGGCTGACGGTGATGCAGGCGTTGCACGCGATCACGCTCGGCCCCGCCTGGACGCTCAAGCTCGACCATGAGATCGGCTCGATCGAATGCGGCAAGCGCGCCGATTTCTGCGTTCTCGACGACGATCCGCTGGCCGTCGATCCGATGGCGCTGAAGGATCTGAAAGTGCGCGGCACAGTGCTGTCGGGCCGCGCCTTCGAGGCATGACGGCAAGGCGCCGGATCCCTTTCACCGTCATCGGCGGATTCCTCGGCGCCGGCAAGACGACGCTCGTCAACCACCTCCTGCACGAGTTCGCCGCTGTCGGCGGCCCAGCACCACGCCTGGCCGTGCTGGTCAACGACTTCGGCGCCATCAACATCGACGCTGCCCTGATCGAGTCGCGCACGGCAAGCACCATCGGCCTGGCCAACGGCTGCGTCTGCTGCCAGATCGGCGACGACCTCATGGGCGCGCTGGTCGGCGTGCTCGAGGCCGCCGAGCCGTTCGATGCCATCGTCGTCGAGGCGAGCGGCGTCTCCGATCCGTGGCGGATCGCGCAGATTGCCAAGGCCGACCCGACGCTGTCGCTCGAAGCGGTGGTGGTGCTGGTCGATGCGAGTGCGGTGGTCGAGCAGTCGGTGGACCCGCTGCTCGCCGACACGCTGGTGCGTCAACTGCGCGCCGCCGACCTGGTGCTGCTCAACAAGGTTGATCTCGTCGATGCCGCGGCCCGTGCCGCGGCCCGTGCCTGGGTCGAAGCGACCGCCGGGCCGGTGACGGTGATCGACACAGCGCAGGCGAAAGTGCCACTGGTCCTGCTCGCGGGCAGCGGCGTGGCGCGAAGCGACCTCACCGCCTGGACCGCGCGTCCGCTGCAGGGTGCAGGTGCCGAGCATGGCCTTCAGTTCGAGAGCGTCGCGATGCGCTTGCCGGAACGGCTCGTCGCGGCGCGGCTGCGCGAGCTGCTGAAGGCGATGCCGGCGGGCGTGCTGCGCCTGAAAGGCATCGTCCGAACCGACGAGCACGATTGGGCCGAGATCCAGTTCGCCGGCAGGCATGGTTCGCTGCGGCGCGCGCTCGATGCGCCAGCTGACGGAGCAGCGTCGTTGGTCGCGATCGGCCTGCGCGGGCGCCTCCCGGCACAGGCCCTGCGGGCCTTGCTCGTGCGTGCGAGCGAAGGAAGCACCGGATGACAGCGGGCGAACGCGGGCCGGCTCGGCAACCCCGGCCGCGGCTCGGCCGAACGGCAATCGAGGGGTGCCGTCCGTCGCGCGCTCGCGGATTTCGGCGCGAGGCGGCATCATCATCGGACTTTGGCCCCGAGCGAGAAGACGATGAAAGAGCCCTTCGAGCTCGTGCATAAGAACCAATACCGCCTCAGCTGTCGGCCCGAGCCGACACCGGACGGCAAGTTTCTGGCGCGCGCGATCGTCTCTTGGATCGACAAGGGCGGCGAAGCCTTGAGCCATCGGCTGCGCCCCGAGATGGATGCGTTCGCGACGGCTGCCGAGGCGGCCATGGCCGGCCGCGAAGCGGCGGTTGCCTGGGTCGACGCCAGGGAGGCCGAGATCGTCGCCATCGCCGCTGCTGCGCCCCACGCGGTTGAAGTCGCGTCGAGTCCACCGAGCGCGGATCTGCCCATGCTGCACACGATTTACGACGTCGGCGTCGCCCGCCAGATCGGCTCGTACAGCGACGCTGTCGAGGCCGGCCCGAACCTCAGGTGGCTGATGACCTCGGGAACGCCGGGCCCCGCTGCCGCGGGCGAGCTGCCGAGAGACATCGTCGGCCAGAGCGACATCGCCTGGCAGCATGTCGTCGCCATGCTCGCCAAGGCCGGCATGACGGTTGCCGATATCGTCAAGGTGACGCAATACCTGACTCGCGCCGAAGACATCGCCGCCTATGCGAAAGTCCGGTCTCGCTTTCTCGGCGAGATGCGGCCGGCGTCGATGCTGTTGATCGTTCCGCAGCTCGTCTGGCCAGGCTTCCTGATCGAAGTGGAAGTTATCGCCGCGAAGGCGGCAGCGCCGGTCTGAGTCGGCCCGGCGCGACGATCGGGGGAAAAGAGCATGTCGCAGTTCGTCCTGCCCGTGCCTGCGCTGGAGCGCTGGCGCGAGGGCAACACCGGCGTCGAAGGTGTGTGGTCGTTCGACGCCGCAGAGCCTGGCCCGCAGGTGCTCGTCACGGCCTTGATTCACGGCAACGAGCTGTGCGGGGCCTGGGCGGTGCTGGGAGTTCTGCAGGCGGGGCTCAGGCCGCGGCGCGGCACGTTGACGCTGGCGTTCTGCAACCTCGACGCATTCGATCGTTTCGACGCGGCCGATTCGAATGAATCCCGCCTCGTCGACGAGGATCTCAATCGTGTCTGGGGCCCGGGCCTCGCGGCGCGCAAGACGACGCGCGAGCAGCGTCGCGCGCTCGAGCTGCTGCCGTTCGTGGAACGGGCCGACTGGCTGCTCGACCTGCACTCGATGTCGAAGCCCGGTCCGCCTCTGCTGCTGACCGGCATGCAGCCGCGCAACGTGGCGCTGGCGCGGCGCCTGGGAACTCCGCTGCATGTCGTGATGGATGCCGGCCACAGCGAAGGCCGTCGCATGCGCGATCACGGTCGCTTCGTCGTCGCCGACGGATCGGCGCTGTCGCTGTTGCTCGAATGTGGCGAACACGGTGAGCTTGCCAGCCGCGACGTCGCGATCGACTCGGTGGCACGTTTTCTGGTGGCCAGCGGCTGCGTGTCGGACAGCGATATTCCTATGGCGTGGCGATTCGCCACGCCGGGCACGCAGCGCATTTTCGAGGTGACCGAGGCCGTCGCCGCGCGCAGCGCCAACGTGCGCTTCGCCGACGAGTGGCGCACGGGCCAGACGATCGCCGAGCAGGGCACCTTGCTCGGCTGGAACGACGAGGTTGCGTTTGACACACCGTACCCCGATTGCATGCTTGTGATGCCGTCTCTGCGCAAGCTCCGACCCGGTGTGACCGTGGTCCGGCTGGCCCGCGAAGTGACGGCCGGCAGGAGTGCGTGAACAGATCCATCAGGCGAAGTGCAGCGACGATGAGCAACAGCCACGAGCCCGAAGCACCGCGCGCGCTGCCCGCCGATCTGTCGCGACGCGAGTTCGTCGCCTTGTCGGTCGCGGGGGGCCTGGCCGCCGCCACCGGTGCGGCATCGGCGGCGCCGCCCGTCGTCGAAAGCGACGTCGCCTTCAAGACCGCCGACGGCAGCTGCGACGCGGCCTTCATCCACCCGGCGACCGGCACGTACGCCGGCGTGCTGCTCTGGCCCGACGCGTTCGGCCTGCGTCCGGCGATGCGCGACATGGCCCGGCGCCTCGCCGCCGAGGGCTATTCGGTGCTGGTGCCCAACCCGTTCTATCGCGTCGCCAAGGCACCGCTGTTCGAGAGCGGCGCCTGGTTCGACTTCGACAGCGCCGCCGACCGGGCCAGGCTGACGCCGCTGATGGCATCGATCAATGCCCCCGGGGCCGCGGAAAAGGATGCCGTCGCCTGCATCGCTTTTCTCGACGCGCGAGCGCAGGTCGACAAGACGAAGAAAATCGGCACGCAGGGCTACTGCATGGGCGGCCCGCTGGTGGTGAAGACCGCCGCCGCGGTGCCGGGCCGGGTCGGCGCCGGCGCCTCGTTCCATGGCGGTGGCCTCGTCACCGACAAGCCCGACAGCCCGCACCTGCTGGCACCGAGGATCAAGGCGCGGATGTACTTCGGCATCGCCTCGAACGACGACCAGCGTCAGCCCGACGCGAAGGACAAGCTGAAGGCAGCGTTCGCCGCGGCGTCGGTGCCGGCGGAGATCGAGGTCTATCCCGCCCGGCACGGCTGGTGCGTGCCCGACATGCCGGTCGAGGCCGGCACGCCGATCTACAGTGCGCCCGACGCCGAACGCGCCTGGGGCAAGTTGCTGGCGCTGTATCGCGTGGCCTTGGCCTAGAACCCGCTAACAAGGCCGGCCGATTCCGTTCGTGGCATCGGGCCGCTCACGCATCGAAGCGGCCGCGCTCGATCAAGGCATCGATCGCGGCACCGGCTGACAGCGTGCCGAATGCGGTGCCGTGGTCGCCGTCGAGGCGCGACGCACAGTAGGTGTCGGCCACCGCGTCGTTGCCGGCGCGCACGAGGATCGAGGCCTGCAGCGCCAGTGCCATGCGCTCGGCGACGCGCCGCGCGCGCAGCTCGAGCGTCGCCGCATCGTCGAGCGCGTGACGCAGCGAGGCGATCTCGCGATCGAGCGCGGCATTGATGCCGGCGGCGGCATCGAGCTCGGCGAAGAACGCGTCGCGCGTGTCGTGCTCGCGGCTCAACGCGCGCAAGACGTCGAGGCACTGGATGTTGCCGCAGCCTTCCCAGATCGAATTGAGCGGCGCCTGCCGGTACAGCCGCGGCAGGATCGATTCCTCGATGTAGCCGGCGCCGCCGAGGCACTCCTGCGCCTCGTTGACGAGCACCGGCGTGCGCCGGCAGATCCAGTACTTGCCGAGCGCGGTGGCGATGCGGGCGAACGCCGCTTCCTGCGTGTTGCGCGGGCCCGCGTCGACGGCGCGCGCGACGCGCATCGACAACGCGGTCGCGGCCTCGCTCTCCAGGACCAGGTCGGCGAGCACGTTCTTCATCAGCGGCTGCTCGACGAGGCGCTTGCCGAAGGCCTTTCGGTGGCGGACGTGATGGAGAGCCTGCACGGTGGCCTGGCGCATCAGGCCGGCCGAGCCGGTCATGCAGTCGAGCCGCGTCAGCGACACCATCTCGAGGATCGTCGCGATGCCGCGGCCCTCGTTGCCTACCCGCTCCGCGCGCGCGCCCTGGAACTCGACTTCGCTCGAGGCGTTGCTCCAGTCGCCGAGCTTGTCCTTCAGGCGCTGGATGCGGATCGCGTTGCGGGTGCATTCCGGGTTCCAGCGCGGCATCAGAAAGCACGTCAGGCCGGCGCCGGCCTGCGCGAGCACGAGCCAGGCATCGCTAATCGGCGCCGAGAAAAACCACTTGTGGCCGACGATCTCGTAGCTGCCGTCCCCTTGCGCGACGGCACGTGTCGTGTTGGCGCGCACGTCCGAGCCGCCTTGCTTCTCGGTCATGCCCATGCCCATCGTGCAGCCGCGCTTTTCAGCCGAGGGCATGCTGCGCGGGTCGTACTCGAGCGAGGTGATGCGCGGCAGCCACTCGGCGGCGAGCGCTGCGTCGTGCGCGAGGGCCGGCACGACGGCGTGGGTCATCGTCAGCGGGCAGCACG
>JALYSL010000314.1 GCA_030854825.1 Pseudomonadota bacterium | reverse complement strand
GCGGTGCATGCAAAGACGGCGTTGAAGGAGGGCTACATCAAGCCCACCAAGAAGATCTTCGACAACGCCAAGGTCTCGGACCACTTCGCGATCATCCCGACGCTGCAGGCGCCGCGGAGCCTCAGCGAGATCGAGGCCAAGCTCTACGACATGGTCGTGAAGCGCTTCCTCGCGGTGTTTTTCCCGCCGGCCGAGTTCATGGTCACGACGCGCGTCTCGACGGTGCGCGCGGCCGGCCGCGAGCTCGCGTTCCAGACCAACGGCAAGGTGATGGTGAAGCCGGGCTGGCTCGCCGTCTACGGCCGCGAGGTGCAGGAAGACGACGCGAACCTGGTCGCGGTCGCGCCGGGTGAAATCGTTCGCACCGAGAGCGTCGACGTCAACGCGCTGAAGACCAAGCCGCCGGCGCGCTACACCGAGGCGACGCTGCTCAGCGCGATGGAAGGCGCCGGCAAGCTGATCGACGACGACGAGCTGCGCGAGGCGATGCAGGAGAAGGGCCTGGGAACGCCGGCGACGCGCGCCGCGATCATCGAGGGCCTGATCTACGAGAAGTACATCCACCGCGAACAGCGCGAACTGGTGCCCGGCGCGAAGGCGTTCCTGCTGATGTCGCTGCTGCGCGGCCTCGTCATCGAAGACCTGACCCGGCCCGAGCTGACCGGCAACTGGGAGTTCCAGCTCTCGGAAATGGAGAAGGGCCGGCTCGAGCGCGAAACCTTCATGGCCGAGATCGCGCGGATGGCCGAGCGCATCGTCAAGAAGGCGAAGGAATACGACCGCGACACGATCCCCGGCGATTACGCGACGCTGAAGACGCCGTGTCCCGGATGCGGCGGTGTCGTCCGGGAGAACTACCGGCGCTTCGCCTGCACCGGCGTGCCGCCGGACGTCGAGGGCTGCGGCTTCAGCATCAGCAAGATCCCCGGGAGCCGCGCGTTCGAGCTCGACGAAGCCGAGAGATTTCTCGCCGACAAGAAGATCGGCCCGCTCGAAGGCTTCCGCTCCAAGGCGGGCTGGCCGTTCACCGCCGAACTCAGGCTCGCGTACGACGACGAGCTGAAGAACTGGAAGCTCGAGTTCGATTTCGGCGAGGACGCGAAGAAGGAGGGCGAGTCGGGCGAGCCGATCGACTTCTCGGCGCAGCAGAGCCTCGGCGCGTGCCCGAAGGACCAGGGCCACGTGTACGAGCACGGCAACAGCTACGTGTGCGAAAACGCGGTCGGCGCGAACGTCACCTGCGACTTCAAGAGCGGCAAGATCATCCTGCAGCAGCCGGTCGCGCGCGAGCAGATGAGCAAGCTGCTCGCGACCGGCAAGACCGAGCTGTTGGAAGGCTTCGTCTCGAACAAGACGCGGCGCAAGTTCAAGGCGCGCCTGGCCTACGACAAGAAGGAAGGCAAGGTCAGTTTCGAGTTCGAGCCGCGTGCGCCGCGCGTGCCCGCAGCGAAGAAGGCGGTGGCGAAGAAGGCGGCGTGACGGCGGCGCCGCGAGCCGCGCGATACGCCGGGCCGGACGGACCTGCCGACGACGCAGCCCGATGCACGCTTCGCCCGGCGGTCAGCGTGCGCCGCCGCGGCCCGTCACCCCAGGCACATCACCGACGCGGTCGCCACCAGTTCGTTGAACAGCGCCATCGACACCTTGCCCGACACCGCGTACGGGTCGAGCACCGCCGCCTCGGAGTACTTCAGCAGCAACGCCGGGTTCAACCGCGCCATGTTGACCTGTCCCATCGCCCAACCGGCGAAGCTGCGCTCTTCGATCTCTTCGTAGCTGAGCAGCACCACGTCGGTGTGGCGCGGATCGCGGGCGATGCGGTTGTACAGCCGGCTGACCTGCGAGCGCCCACCCTCGAGCACCTGCAGGAAGATCTCGCCCGAGAAGCACAGCACCCCGGTCACGCCGACGCCCGGGTTGTCGTGGGTCGACTTCTTCAGGATCGCGTTCAGCGTCTCGGGGCGCACCGGCTCGGCGGCTCGGCTCGCGTACATCAGTCGGACCAGCATCGGTGACCCCTTCAGACTTTCTTGCTGAGCAGTGACAGGAACTCGCGGCGCAGGTTCGCGTCCTTCAGGAACGCGCCGCGCATCACGCTGTTCGTCATCATCGAATCGTCGTCCTTCACGCCGCGCCACTGCATGCAGAAGTGGTCGGCTTCCATCACGATCGCCAGGCCGTCGGGCTTGACGCGGCCCTGCAGCTCGTTGGCGAGCATCGTGACCGCCTCTTCCTGGATCTGCGGGCGGCTCATGATCCATTCGCAGATGCGCGAGTACTTCGACAGGCCGATCAGGTTCGAGTGCTCGTTCGGCAGGATGCCGATCCAGACCTTGCCCATGATCGGGCACAGGTGGTGCGAGCAGGCGCTGCGCACCTTGATCGGGCCGACGATCATCAGCTCGTTCAGCCGCTCGGCGTTCGGGAACTCGGTCACCGCGGGAATCGCCACGTAGCGGCCGCGGAACACCTCGGTCAGGAACATCTTCGCGACGCGCTTCGCGGTATCGGCGGTGTTGTGGTCGCTGTCGGTGTCGATCACGAGCGCGCGCAGCACCTCCTGCATCTTCGCTTCGACCTCGGTGCGCAACTCGTCGATCTCGCCTTCCTCGATGAAGGCCGAGATGTTGTCGTTGGCATGGAAACGACATTCCGCGCCGACCAGCCGGTAGCGGATGCGCTCCGATGCGGCGAGCCGCGACAGGTCTTCTTCGGTTCGAAAGATCGGGGTGGGTTGTTCGCCGCGCATGCGCTGCCTTCTTGGCTCCATGGGCAGCTAGCGTACCGCAGTCGGCGCGCCGCCGCGGCAGCCGCGCAGGCAGACCGTAGACTGCGCGCGGTGAACGCCGACCCCTCGACGAGCTCGCTGCCGCTCGCCACCTTGCTGAACCACACGGCCAACGCGGTCCAGGCGGTGCGCGCCGGACGCTCGCTGAATGCCGCGCTGGCGAAC
>JALYSL010000307.1 GCA_030854825.1 Pseudomonadota bacterium | reverse complement strand
GTGCAGTGCCGGCCGGCTTGCCCTTCGCATCAAGCGCGATGCTCATGACGCGATGCCCGGCCGAGCGATAGCCGTGCCAGGCGACAACCAGTTGGCCGGCGAACGCGTTCTTCGCCGCGGCCGGGATCGCCATCATGTGCAAGGGCGCGGCATGAGCCGGCCACAGCAGCAACGGGGCTTCGCTGGTAGCGCAATCGAAACGCCTCTCGTAGCCGCGAGCCGCAACGCGAGCACCGACGCAATAGGGCCAGCCGTAGTCGGCACCGTCGCGCAGCACATCGACCTTCTCGGGCGGCGCGGTTTCGTCGGCATAGTCGATCGAGTTCTCGCCTTGCAGCAGGACGTCGGCACCGGCGACATAGGCCATTGCCACCGAGTTGCGCAGGCCCCGCGCAAACGGCTTCAGCAACTGCAGGGTGAAGTCGGCGCCCCCGAGCGTCGCTTCGTAGACGGCCGCACGCGGCTTCGGCCCTTCGAGATCCAGACAGGGGAGCTTTTGCGTACCGGCATCGTCCCGACAGGCGTCGTTCGACGAGCCGACGTTGACGTAGAGCTTGCCGGCTGCGCCGAAGACGATTTCCTTCAGCGGATGGGTGCCGGTCGAGGGCAGCCCATCGATCACGGTTTCGCTACGCACCGGCGTTCCCGGTGCGCCGACCGAGGTGCGCCAGATACGGCCGGCGTCGCCGACGTAGATGCGGCCGTCCGGCCCGCGGGCCAGGCCGAGCGGGCGGTCGAGCTTGTCCGCGAGAACGGTGAACGCGACCGGCTTAGCCGGCCCCTTCGGCGGCAGCATGAATTCGAGCAAGCGGCCCTGGCCGGCCTCCCAACTCCCCATGTCGACCAGCCAATAGCGGCCCGGCGCGATCTCGAGCACGCGGCGCGGGAAACGCAGGCCGGCCGAAGCATCGGCGAGAAGAGCAACGCAAGTGCCGGCGGGCGTTTGCAGCTCGAGGCGGGGATAGCCGGCGCAGGTGCCTCGCGGCGCGTAGGACGCGGCGAGCGTCATGGCCGGCAACAGGGCGACGAAAAGGGCGCCGATCGATGCCAGGCGCAGCGCGCGTCGTGCCGACGTGAAGCCTGATTTGCGCATCGTTCGAAGACCTCGCGCATCGGCCCGCGTCGCGCTCACGTCGCGCGCCCCAGCAGCATGGCATCGCCGTAGCTGAAGAAGCGATAGCGTTCGGCGACGGCGTGCCGGTACACCGCCATGATGCGCCCGTGTCCGGCGAACGCAGACACCAGCATCAACAGCGTGCTCCTGGGCAAGTGGAAATTGGTGAGCAGCAGATCGACGACCCGAAACGGGAAGCCCGGCGTGATGAAGAGCTCGGTGCGCCCGGCCGGCGCAGCGCCGCGCGAGAGCGACTCGAGGACGCGCACCGTCGTCGTGCCCACCGCGAGCACCTGCTCAGCGCCGCGAATTCGTTCCCAGGCCTCTGGCGCAACCTCGTAGCGCTCGCTGTGGATCATGTGGTCGGCAAGATCGTCGGCCGTGACCGGCCGGAACGTGTCGAGGCCGACATGGAGCGTGACGCGCTCCAACTCGAGTCGCTCCAAGAGCTCAGGCGTGAAGTGGAGCCCAGCCGTCGGGGCAGCGGCCGAGCCTTCCCGGTCGGCGTAGACCGTCTGGTAGCGCTCCGCGTCGGCGAGAGGCTCGGTGATGTACGGCGGTAGGGGCGCTTCGCCGCGCGGGTCTCCTTCGAGCCGCAGCCGCCAGCGCCCGTCGCCGAGGTTCTCGAGCAACTCGACCGGCCCGAGCCGCTGGCCTGGCCTCAGCCGCCGGGTCGGCCGCGCAAGGGCCTCCCACTCCCCCTTTCCGTTCAGCGGCTCGAGCAGCAGCACCTCCGCTTTGCCGCCCCCGTGTCGCTGCAGCCTGAGGCGCGCCAGCACCACGCGCGTGTCATTGACGACGACGAGCTGGCCGGCGAGCTCCTGCGGAAGCTCGAAGAAATGACGGTGGCGAGTCTCGCCGGTCGCGCGGTCGAAGACCAGCAATCGCGACTGGTCGCGGCGCTCGGCCGGCCGCTGTGCGATCAGCTCGGGCGGCAGCGAGTACTCGAGCTCGGCCCGCTTCATCCGGCCCGAACGCTAGCGTTCCCGCGCATGGACGAAGCTGCAATTGCAAGCGCGAAGGAACGACTGGAGAATGCGACGAACGGGCGCCCCAGCGCTGGTGACGTCGGCGCGGCCCTCGAGCGGGCCCGGACTCAGAT
>JALYSL010000290.1 GCA_030854825.1 Pseudomonadota bacterium | reverse complement strand
CCGCCATCCAGGTCAAGGAGCTGGCGATCGCCGGCTCGGAGATGGTCCGCATCACGGTCAACACGCCGGAAGCGGCAGCGGCGGTTCCCTACATCCGCGAGCAGCTCGACCGCATGGGCATCGACGTGCCGCTGATCGGCGACTTCCACTACAACGGCCATCGCCTCCTCACCGACTTCCCGGCCTGCGCCGAGGCGCTCTCGAAGTACCGAATCAATCCCGGCAACGTCGGCAAGGGCGACAAGCACGACCGCCAGTTCGCGCAGATGGTCGAGACGGCCGCTCGCTTTGCCAAGCCGGTGCGCATCGGCGTCAACTGGGGCAGCCTCGACCAAGAGCTGCTGACCGAGCTCATGGACGACAACGCCAGGCTGGCCGAGCCGCAGGAGCCGCGCCAGATCATGTATCGCGCCATCATCGTCTCGGCGCTGTCGTCGGCGCGGCGGGCCGAAGAGATCGGTCTGGCCAAGGAACAGATCATCCTGTCGTGCAAGATGAGCGGCGTGCAGGATCTCATCAGCGTCTATCGGGCGTTGGCGCGGCAATCAGACTATCCATTGCATCTCGGCCTGACCGAAGCCGGCATGGGAACCAAGGGCACGGTCGCTTCGACGGCCGCCCTCGCGGTGCTGCTGCAAGAAGGCATCGGCGACACGATCCGTGTCTCGCTGACGCCGCTGCCGGGCGAGACGCGTACGCAGGAAGTGGTCGTCGCCCTCGAGATCCTGCAGTCGCTCGGCCTGCGCTCGTTCAACCCCAGCGTGACGGCTTGCCCCGGTTGCGGTCGAACCACGAGCACCACTTTCCAGGAGCTGGCCAAGCAGATCGACGACTTCCTGCGCGCGCAGATGCCGGTCTGGAAGGCGCGCTATCCGGGCGTCGAGAAGATGAAGGTCGCGGTGATGGGTTGCATCGTCAACGGGCCGGGCGAAAGCAAGCATGCCGACATCGGCATCAGCTTGCCCGGCAATGGCGAAGCGCCGGCTGCGCCCGTTTTCATCGACGGCGAAAAGGCCCTGACGCTGCGCGGCGAAGGAATCGCCACGGAATTCCAGTCGCTCGTCGAGAGCTACATCGAGCGCCGCTTCGGCAGCACCGCCACCGCATGAAGGCGGGCGCTTCGAGCGCCGCCGAACGACCCATGAGCGAAGCACTGCAAGCCGTCAAAGGCATGAACGACATCCTGCCGCCGGAATCGGCGCGCTGGGAATGGTTCGAAGACAAGGTACGCGGCCTGATGCGGCGCTACGGCTATTCGAACGTGCGCACGCCGATCGTCGAGCCGACCGCGCTTTTCGTACGCGGCCTCGGCGAGGTGACCGACATCGTCGAGAAGGAGATGTATTCCTTCGCCGACGCGATGAACGGCGACCGCCTGACGCTACGCCCCGAAGCCACCGCCGGCATCGTGCGGGCGATGGTCGAGCACAACGCGCTCTACAACGGGCCGCTGCGGCTCTGGTCGAATGTCGCGTTGTTTCGGCACGAGCGGCCGCAAAAGGGGCGCTACCGCGAGTTCCATCAGATCGATGTCGAGGCGCTCGGCCACGCCGGCCCCGACGTCGACGCCGAGCAGATCCTGATGTGCCGCGCGCTGTGGCGCGACCTGGGCCTGGTCGAAGGACGCGACGTCCGGCTCGAGCTGAACAGCCTGGGTCAACCGGCCGAACGCCTGGCGCATCGCGCCGCGCTGATCGCGCATTTCGAGAAGCATGCCGATCGCCTCGACGACGACGCAAAGCGGCGGCTGCACAGCAACCCGCTGCGAATTCTCGACAGCAAGAACCCGGCGATGCAGGAGATCGTCGAAGCGGCGCCGCAACTGATGGAGTTCCTGGGCGAAGCGTCGCTGATGCATCTGAATGGGGTGCGCGGCATGCTCGATGCGGCCGGGCTCGCCTATCGCGTTAATCCACGCCTGGTGCGCGGTCTCGACTACTACAACCTGACCGTGTTCGAATGGATCAGCGCTCGGCTCGGCTCGCAGGGAGCCGTCTGCGGCGGCGGTCGCTACGACGGCCTGTTCGAGCAACTCGGCGGCAAGCCGACGCCGGCGGTCGGCTGGGGCATGGGCATCGAGCGCATGCTGCTGCTGCTCGAGGCGGTCGGGGCGCCGGCGCCGCCAGTTGCGCCCGATGTCTATGCAATCGTTCCCGGCGCGGCCGCGTGGCCCGTGGCGATGCGCGCTTGCGAGATCCTCCGCGCCGCGGGCCTCGCCGTGCAGATGCACGCCGCAGGCAGCGAAGGCTGGAGCGGCATGAAGTCTCAGTTCAAGCGGGCCGATGCGAGTGGCGCCCGCTACGCCGTCGTCTTCGGTGAATCGGAACTGGCCAGTGGCGAAGTGATCATCAAGCCGTTGCGCGACCTGGGCGCGCCGCAGCGGCTGGCACCGCTGGCCGACGCGGCCTCGTGGGCGGCGACCCTCGCCTCATAATCTCCGGTTTGTCCGAAACACGCTTGCCATGGCCACGCATCTCGACCTCGAAGAACAAGAACAGCTCGATCAGCTCAAGGCCTTCTGGGAAGAGTACGGCAACCTCATCACCGCGGTGCTCGTGATTGTCGTCGGCGCCTATCTGGCGTGGCTCGGCTGGAACGCCTGGCAGCGCGACCAGGGCGCCAAGGCCGGCGCGATGTATGACGAGCTGTCCCGCTCCGCCCAGGCGGGCGATGCTGCCCGCACCGGCAGCATCTTCGGTGACATGAAGGAGCGCTTCCCGCGCACCGCCTTCACCGCTCAGGGCGGATTGCTGGCGGCGAAGGTCGCCGATGACAAGGGTCTGCCCGACGCGGCTCGAGCCGATCTCGCCTGGGTCGCAGAGAGCGCTTCGGAGAGCGCCTATCGCGCGGCGGCGCGGCTTCGCCTGTCCGGTTTGTTGCTCGATGCCAAGAAATACGACGAAGCCCTGAAGCAGCTCGACGGCATCGACGACACCGAATTCGCTGCACTCGCCGCCGACCGGCGCGGCGACATCCTCGCAGCCGAAGGCAAGATCGACGAGGCCAAGGTGGCCTATCAGAAAGCCTGGAGCACCATGGACGCGAAAATCGACTAACGCCGCCTTGTCGAGGCCAAGCTCGATGTCCTCGGTGCCGCTCCGGATGCCACGGCGGCCAGCGGGACGATGAAATGACGGCTGGCACTCGCGGCCGGGCGCAGGCGCACGCGCTTGGTGAGCGCAGGGCGATTCGGCTGGCTTCTAGATTCGCCTGGCTGGCGCTGGCGGCATCGCTCGGCGCCTGCTCGCTGTTCGGCCCCGATCGACCGAAGCCAAAGCCGCTCGAGCCGATCACGGCACCGATCACGGCCCGGCAGCTCTGGAACCAGAACATCGGCTCGGTTCAGTTTCCCATGACGGTTGCCGTCAACGGCGGCACCCTCACGGCCGCCGCCAGCGATGGAACGGTGCTGGCTGTCGAAGCCGAAAGTGGCAAGGTGCTGTGGCGTGCCAGCGTCGGCAGCAAGTTGTCGGCCGGTGTCGGCAGCGACGGCACGGTGGCTGCCGTCGTCACCCGCGAAGGCGAGCTCGTCGCTCTTCAAGCCGGTCAGGTCAAATGGCGCAAGACGCTTGGTGCTCGCGTCGCGACGGCGCCACTGGTCGCGGGCGGCCGCGTCTTCGTGCTCGGCGTCGATCGCGCCGTGCAGGCCTACGACGCGCAGGACGGCGCCAAGATCTGGCAGATGCAGCGTGCCGGCGATCCGCTGACGCTGGCCTTCTCCGGCGTCATCGCCGCATTCAAGAACACGCTCGTGGTCGGCCAGGGGCCGCGCCTGGCCGGCATCGACCCGATCTCGTCGTCGGTACGCTGGGAAGTGCCGATCGGCTCGCCGCGCGGCGCCAACGAGGTGGAACGCCTGGCCGATCTGATCGGTCCGGCACTGCGCACCGGCGATCTCTTCTGCGCTCGATCGTTCCAGGCGGCGGTCGGCTGCGTCGATGCCGAGCGCGGCCGCATCGTCTGGACCAAGACGGTCGGCGGCAACGACGCGATCGGCGGTGACAGCGAGCTCGTTTTCGGCGCCGACGCGTCGGACCGCATCACCGCGTGGAAGACCCCGGACGGCCGGGTCGCGTGGTCCACCGAGGCCCTTCTCAATCGCGGCCTAGGGGCGCCGGCGGTGATCGGCACGTCGGTCGTTTTCGGCGACAGGGACGGCACCCTGCATTGGCTGTCGCGGGCCAAGGGCGAAGCGCAATTGCGCTCGTCGACCGATGGCAGTGTCATCGCCGTTCCGCCGGTCGTCGTCGGCGGCGTTCTCGTCGTCGTCACGCGCTCGGGCGGCATGTTCGCGTTCCGTCCGTCCTGACGCGATGCATTTCCTTCGCGCGCTTCGCTTGCCGCCCCCCGAGAGGGCGCCATCGCCCCGGGGGCGGCCCGGCGGGCGCTGAACGCGCCAAGGAGCGCCGGGCATGAAGCCCGTCATCGCCATCGTCGGTCGGCCCAACGTCGGCAAGTCGACCCTCTTCAACCGGATGACGAAGACTCGCGACGCGATCGTCGCCGACTTCGCCGGCCTGACGCGCGATCGGCACTACGGCGATGCCCGCGTCGGCGAGCGCGAGTTCATCGTCGTCGACACCGGTGGCTTCGAGCCGCAGAACCCGACTGGGATCGTTCGCGAGATGGCCAAGCAGACGCGCCAGGCGGTAGCTGAGGCCGATGCGGTGATCTTCGTCGTCGACGTGCGGGCCGGCGTCTCGGCTCACGATCACGACATTGCGCGCTACTTGCGCAGTGCCGGCAAGAAGGTGCTGCTCGCCGTCAACAAGGCCGAAGGCATGGCCGATTCGCCGCATCTGGCCGAGTTCCACGAGCTGGCGCTGGGCGAGCCGCTGGCGGTGTCGGCGGCGCACGGGCAGGGCATCGGCGACCTGGCCGAAGCGGCGCTCGAGGCGGCGCTCGATGATGCCGCGGGCGAGAACAGCGATGAGACGCCGATGTCGTCCAACGCCGCCGACGTGCCGATCCGGCTGGCCGTCGCAGGCCGGCCGAACGTCGGCAAGTCGACGCTCATCAACGC
>JALYSL010000285.1 GCA_030854825.1 Pseudomonadota bacterium | reverse complement strand
GCGCCATCGTCGCGCCCGGCGTCGCGCTCGGCGTCGCGGCCGCCGGCTTCGGCATCGCCGCGCGCGATCCACTTGCCGATGTCGCGTCGATCACGCTCTGGTCGGTGGCCGAAGAGCTCGTCTTTCGCGGCGCCGTGCAGCCGGGGCTGCTGCGCTGGCCGGCGATGCGTTCCGAGACTTTCTTCGTGACGCGCGCCAACGCGCTGACCAGCCTGCTGTTCGCGGCCTTTCACGTCTGGCGCCATCCGCTGGCGGTGGCACTTGGCGTCTTTCCCGTTTCGCTCGTCCTCGGCCGGGCCAGGGAAAAGAGCGGCCTCGTCGGGCCGCCCGCCCTGCTCCACATCTACTTCAATCTGCTGCTCTACGCGGCAACGCTGCTCGTCGCCGCCGCGCGATGACGAGCGCCTTGAAGACCCGGCCAGCCTAGGCAAGATCGCTGCGAGAAGCACACGCCGGAAGGTGACGACGGGTTGACACCGTCGAGCGGCTTCGCCGAGGCGCGACGGCGCCGCCGACTGCGGCTACGATGACCCGGTCGACGACAGCGAGATTTGCCATGACGCCCGCCGCCCCTTGCAACAGGGAGACCTGACGATGACGACTCGTGCCGAGGAACTGCGCCAGCAACTGATCCGCAATGTCGACGCGATCGAGCTGCGCCGTGAGCACCGCCCGCCGCTCTACGACACCCGCTGCGGTGGCGTGTCGGACGGCACGGCGGCGAAAAAACTCGGCGCCGGCTTCGACATCCTGGCGCCCGGAATGCGCAGCTGCCCCTATCACTTCCATCACGCGCAGGAGGAGATGTTCGTGATTCTCGAAGGCGAAGGCACGCTGCGCGTGGCCGGCGAAATGGTGCCGGTGCGTGGCGGCGACGTCGTCTTCATTCCGCCCGGGCCGGAGTACCCGCACCAGTTCATCAACACCTCTTCGGCGCCGCTTCGCTATCTGAGCATCAGCACGCAGGATCGGCCGGAGATCTGCGAGTACCCCGACTCGGGCAAGTACTCGGTCTTCGACCGGCCGTTTCGCGCCGTTCAGCGTCAGGACGCGAGCCTCGACTACTGGGACGGCGAGCCCTGAGGAGCGGCTGGCGCGGGCTTGGTGTCGCGCGTCGGCCGCCACCACACGTCGCCTTCGAGCTCGCAGGTTTCCAGGAGGGTCAGTCGGCCCTGGCCGCACGGACCGCCGATGCAGCGACCGTTGCGTGGCTCGTAGGCCGCACCATGGATCGAGCAGAGGATGAAGCGGCGGTCGGCGTCGAGAAACTCGCCGGGCTGCCAATCTAGCTCCGTCGGGACATGCACGCAGCGGTTCAGGTAGGCAACGACGACACCGTCGAAGCGCATGGCGAACGCCCGCGCCGGTTCGCGAAATCGCAGCACGTCGAAAACGATCGCACGGCCTTTTTCGACCAGCTCGGTGGAAGCGCAGAGTCTTTCGAGCGGCGCTACCGGCGAGCTCGGCGACAGGGGGCCGGTCACGGCGATGCTAATGAATCGCCGGCGCCGGCGCCACCGCCTTGGCGTTGGCCAGATCGCCACCGACGGCAAACACCATCCGATCCGGCATCACGTACTTGCGAAACGCCGCGTTCACTTCGTCGAGCGTGACCTGGGCGCGCATCTGGTCCAGCTCGGCCAGGTACTTCGGCGTCTTGCTGCGCTCGATGAAATTGATCATCGCACCGACGAGTGCTGAATCCTGGGCGCGCGCCAGCCGACCCGACGCCACGATCGCCGCCTTGGCGCGATCGAGCTCACTCGCGGTGAAGCCGTCGCGCCGGGCCCGCGCCAGCTCCTGATCGAGCGCAGCTTTGACGCGGTCGGCATTCTGCGGTGCGCTGATGGCATAGAAATACCACCTCGCGTTGAGGTTGAATTGGCCACCGCCGACGGACGCGCCGACGCCGTACGACAGGCCCTCCTTTTCGCGGATGCGATCCCAGAGCCAGCCGCTGCCGCCGCCCGAGCCGCCGAAGATCTCCATCGCCAGTCGCAGCGCCTGGAACTCGCGATCGGACTCGCGCAGAGGGAATTCGATCTGACCGTACGAGAAGGCGTTCTGCTTGTCCTTGACCTCGATGCGAAACTGGGCCGCCGGAACATCGACGAAAGGAAGCGGCACGCGCGCGAACGCGGCCTTGCTTCTCCAGCTGCCCAACATCTGCTCGAGCTGGGCCTTCACTGCGGCCGCGTCGAAATCGCCGATGACGGCGACGACCGCCTGCGACGCGCCGTAGAAGTCGCGATGAAACGCGCGGACGTCGTCGAGCTTGAGGGCGCCGATTTCCTGCGTCGTTTCGTCGAAGCTCATCGCGTAGCGCACGTCGCCCTTGGGGTAAGGGTTGCCGTAGCGGGCCAGGCGTTGCAAGACGAGCGCCTGCGGCTCGTTGCGCGACTCCTCGATGCCTGCCACCCAGGCCGTCTTCAACTGCTCGAACTCGGCCGGATCGAACCGCGGCGTACGAAGCACTTCGACCGCGAGACTGATCGACGCGGCCAGGTTGGCGCGCGTAGTCTCCAGATGCAAGGTCACACCCTGCGCGCCGCCGCTGACGCTCCATGACGTTTGCAGCTTCTCGAACGCCGTGGCGAGCTGCTCGCGGGTCAGCCGCTCGGTACCGTGAGACAGCATGTCGGCCGCGGCTTCGCCGATCACGTCCTTGCCGAACAGGGACTTCTGGTCGCCGAGCTGAAGCGCGATCGAGGCCACGACCTTGGTTCCCCGCGTCGACTTCGGCAACAGGGCAACCCGGACGCCGGCCGGCCCGGGCAGGGTTGCCAGCATCGTGCGCTTGGCGATGTTTTCGGCCGACACGTCGAAGTCTTCGCCCGCAGCCACGGCCTTGCCGCCCTTGAAGTCCTTCATCTCGGCGGCAACATCGACACGTGCCGGCGCCGGTGCCCGCGGCGGCGTGGTTGCGCTCGGAATGAAGCTGCCGACGGTGCGGTTGCTGGTGATGAAGTACGACGTGGCGACGCGATTCACGTCGGCGACCGTCGCCGCCGCGATGCGATCCCGGCGGTCGAAGCCGAGCCGCCAGTCGCCAAGCGCGACGAATTCCGAGAGGCTGAGGCCGACGCGCTGCGGGTCGTTGAGCGTCTGCGTGAAGCCGCGCAGCCAAATGTTCTTCGCGCGATCGAGCTCGGCCTGCGTGATCGGCACGCTTGCGATGTCTTCGACGGTGTCGATCAATGCCTTGCGAGCCGCCTCGATCGACTGACCCGACTTCAGCTGAGCGCCGAAGAACGCAAAGCCTGGCTCGGCCAGCGCCTCGGCGCCGCCGAAGGCCTCGGCGGCCAGGTTCTTCTCGACCAGGGCCTTGTGCAGACGGAACTCGGGGCCGCCGAGCACCAGGGTGGCGAGCGTCGTCGCGGAGAAGTCGGGCGAAGAACCCGCCGGCACGTGATACAGCGAGAGCACGATCGGCGAATCGCCGACCCGGCGGAGCGTGACCGTCCTCTCGCCATCCTGCGTCGGATCGAGCGTATAGGTCGGCTCGATGACGCGGCTCGGCCGCGCAATGCTGCCGAACGTCGCGGCGACGATCGCGAGCGTCTTGGCCTCGTCGAACTTGCCGGTGACGATGAGCACGGCGTTGTCGGGCTGGTAGTACTTTCGATAGAACGCCTGCAGCTGCGCGATGTCGACGTGCTCGACGTCGGAGCGCGCGCCGATCGTGCTGTGCCCGTAGTTGTGCCAGTGATACGCGGCGGCGCGAACGTTCTCGAACAGGATGTTGCCAGGGTCGTTCTCGCCGGATTCCATCTCGTTGCGAACCACCGTCATCTCGGAATCGAGGTCCTTCTTGGCGATGAACGACTGCGTCAGCGCCTCGGAGAGCCAGCCAAGATAGAAGCCCAGGTGGTCGGGGTTCTCCGCCATGCTGGCGAAGTAGTTCGTGCGGTCGTCCGATGTGGTGCCGTTCCAGGCCAGGCCGCGATCGGTCATCTCCTTCTTCGGATCCAGATGGTGCGGCGTGCCCTTGAACATCAGGTGCTCGAGCAGGTGCGCCATGCCGGTTTCACCGTAGCTCTCCATGCGCGAGCCGACTCGAATGGTCAGGTTGACGGTCGTCACCGGCTTCGACGAGTCGGGCAAGGTCAGCACGTGCAGACCGTTCGGCAACGCGTATTCGGTGATGCCTTCGACAGATGTCACCCGCGAGAGACCCGCCGGTAGCTGCACGGCCGCCGTGGACGTCTGCGCCTGTGCGAGCGAGCCGATGGCGGCGAAGACCAGGGCGCCGGCGAACGCGATGGCACGAATGACGGCACCGTTCAACCGGTGATGTCGCATGAAAGCTCCTGTCTGCCGCGCTCTGAGTGGAAGGCCGCGACGATGGTTCATTTTCCGCCCGCTCTCAGGCGTTGGCGGCCAGCCAGCGATGCAGCTCCTCCGTCGAATGCGCGACATACAGCGGCGAAAACTCGACGAAGGCCTCGGGCTCGTGCGCGCCGAAGCTGACGGCCACGCTGGCGCAGCCGGCATTGGCGGCGAGCCGCAGATCGTGCGTCGTGTCGCCGACCATCAAGGTGCGTGCGGCGGCGCAACCGAGCTCGCGCATCAGCTCGAGCAGCATCAGCGGATCGGGCTTGCCTGCGGTTTCGTCGGCGGTTCGGGTCGCATCGAACAGGTCCTGCATGCCGGCGAGGCGCAATGCCTCGTCGAGGCCGCGTCGCGTCTTGCCGGTGGCAACGCCGAGCCAATGGTTGCTGGCCTTGAGCGCGCGCAGCATCTCCAGCGTGCCGTCGAAGAGAACAACGTCGTGCTGGCTGGCCAGGTAGTGATGCCGGTAGCGCCCGGCCAGCTCCGGGTAGCGTTCGCGCGGCAGCGCCGGCGCCGCGTGACGGAGCGCGTCGGCAAGGCCGAGGCCGATGACGTAGCTGGCATCGCGATCGCTCGGCACCGCGATACCGACATCGGCACAGGCCGACTGGATGCAGCGCGCTATCAGTTTCGTCGAGTCGAACAAGGTGCCATCCCAGTCGAAGGCGATGAGGTCGAAGCGACGCGAAGTTGTCGTCATGGCCGCGCCGGCATCCCGCCGCGCAGGGCGCGCAGCAATTGCGTGCAGGCCTCCGGCATCGGCGCTTCCAACGTGATCGGCTCGCCCGTCGCCGGATGCGTGAAGCGCAGCCTGCGCGCGTGCAAGAACATGCGGTCGAAACGAACGGCCGGAAGCGTGATCCCGCGCGCCAGCGCCCGGTTGAGCGCGAAGTCGCCGTATTTCGGATCGCCAACCACGGCGTGGCCTTCGTGGGTCAGGTGAACCCGGATCTGATGTGTGCGGCCGGTCTTGATCGTGACGTCGAGCAAGCTGAATGGCGCCAGACGTTCAGCGACGCGCACCAGCGTGATCGAACGGCGCCCGTCGGCGTTGCAGGCGTCGACCGTGCGGACACGGCGCGCGCCGTCGGCATCGAGATACTTGTGCAGGGCGACGTCGATCACCTTCAGGTTTTCCGGCCAGATGCCGGCAACGAGCGCCGCGTAGGTCTTGCCGACCGCCCGCTCCGGGCTCTTCGAGCGCAGGTCGTTCTGCAAGGCAACGAGCGCCTTGCGCGTGCGCGCGATCAAAAGCAGGCCGGAAGTTTCCTTGTCGAGCCGGTGCACGAGCTCGAGGAACTCGGCCCCAGGCCGAGCCTGTCGAAGCTGCTCGATGACGCCGAAGCTCGTGCCGCTGCCGCCGTGGACGGCGACGCCGGCCGGCTTGTCGATCACCAGAAGATGCTCGTCTTCGAAGACGATCGGGAACTCGCGGGCCGGCGCCGGTGCCTGGTCGCTGCGGTCGGCCGTTCGCACCGGCGGGATGCGGACCTCGTCGCCGAGACCCAGCCGCGTGTCGGCACCGGCCCGGCCTTTGTTGACCCGCACCTCGCCCGAGCGGATCACGCGGTAGAGATGCGCCTTCGGTACACCCTTCAGGATCTTGGCCAGAAAATTGTCGAGCCGCTGGCCGGCCGAGGAGCTGTCGATGCGGACGTTTCGCACGCTCGGCGGCGTGGCAGCGGCGGGGGCGGCCGGGCGACGCGGCGAGCCCGCTTCGCGCGCCTTGCCTTTGCCCCCTATAATTCGTTGCTCCACGCTGCAGCCGTAAGTATTTGATTTTTCACAGTTTAGCGTCGCGATATCGGGCGACGCAGTAACGGCAGCAGGTGGCGGCCGGATCTTTGTCCGGCCACATGGTGATGCAACGTCTTGCCGCTCCGGCAGGCCGCGTTCCCCAAGTGGCGCGGCGGCTTCGAGGCACGAGACGGCAGAGCAAATAGACAAGAACCCAAGACAAGGTTTCCCGGTTGAAGACGAGAACGAGGTACGAGCCGCTGGCTCACCAACCCGCTTCATCGAGCTTCGCCATGCGTTCAGTGACCGCAAGCGTGTTCCACATCCGCCTCATCATTGACTCGCGCGCGCCAACGCTGCCGGAGCTCGCGGTCTCCTGACCGCAAACGCTCTCGAGCAGTCCAGGGCGATTCCTTCCGGTTTCTTTTCGCGTTTTCTCGTGCATCGATTCGTCGCCAGCGGCTGGGCCGCGGCGACTCGAGCAAGCGCGGCCGCAAAAGGGCCGTGCATGAGGAGTGCAGATGAAACGCATGCTGATCAACGCGACGCAGCCGGAAGAGCGGCGCCTCGCGATCGTCGATGGCCAGAAGTTGATGGACTTCGAAACCGAGATCGAAGGCCGTGAGCAACGCAAGGGCAATATCTACAAGGCGGTGGTGACGCGGGTCGAGCCCTCGCTCGAGGCCTGCTTCGTCGACTACGGCGAAGACCGCCACGGCTTCCTGCCGTTCAAGGAAATCTCGAAGAACTACTTCCGCGAAGGCACCGACGCGCGCACCGCGCGCATCCAGGATGCGATCCGCGACGGCGACCAGCTGCTCGTGCAGGTGGAAAAGGAAGAGCGCGGCAACAAGGGCGCGGCGCTGACCACCTTCGTCAGCCTGGCCGGCCGCTACCTGGTGCTGATGCCGAACAACCCGCGCGGCGGCGGCGTTTCGCGCCGGATCGAAGGCGAAGACCGCGAAGAGCTGAAGGAAAACCTCGACCAGCTCGAGTATCCGAAGGGCATGAGCCTGATCGCCCGCACCGCCGGCATCGGCCGCACCGCACCCGAGCTGCAGTGGGACCTGAACTACATGCTCAAGCTCTGGACCGCCATCGACGGCGCGGCCAAGGCCAGCAAGGGCGCGTTCCTGATTTACCAGGAAAGCTCGCTCGTCATCCGCGCGATCCGCGATTACTTTACCGCCGACATCGGTGAAATCCTGATCGATACGGACGACATCTACGAGCAGGCGCAGCAGTTCATGAACCACGTGATGCCGGAAACGGCCAATCGCGTGAAGCGCTACCG
>JALYSL010000207.1 GCA_030854825.1 Pseudomonadota bacterium | reverse complement strand
CATCAACGCCTGGCTCGGCGAAGAGCGCCTCGTCGCCTTCGATCAGCCGGGCACGACGCGCGATGCGATCGTCGTCCCTTTCGAGCGCGCCGGTACGCACTTCGATCTCATCGACACGGCGGGTCTGCGTCGGCGTGGCAAGGTGTTCGAAGCGGTCGAGAGGTTCTCGGTGGTCAAGACGCTGCAGGCGATCGCCGAAGCCAACGTCGTGCTCCTCCTGCTCGACGCGACGCAGGGCGTCACCGATCAGGACGCGCACATCGCCGGCTACATCCTGGAGAGCGGTCGCGCCGTCGTCGTCGCCGTCAACAAATGGGACGCGGTCGATGCGTACCAGAAGGAGCTGCTCGAGCGCTCGATCGCGCAGCGACTGCCGTTTCTCAAATTCGCCCCCGTCTTGACGATTTCCGCGACCAAGCGGCAAGGCTTCCTGCCGGTCTGGAAGGCGATCGCCGATGCGCGAGCTTCGTCGATCTGCAAGATGCCGACGCCGGTACTGACCCGTTTGCTGCAGGAAGCGGTGCAGCACCAGAGCCCGAAGCGCGCCGGTGCCTTCCGGCCGAAGCTTCGCTACGCGCACCAGGGCGGCATGAATCCGCCCGTCGTCGTCATCCACGGCAACTCGCTCGAGCATGTCACCGACTCGTACAAGCGCTTCCTCGAGGGCCGGATCCGGGCCCACTTCAGGCTCACCGGGACGCCGCTTCGCATCGAGATGCGGTCGTCGAAGAATCCATTTGTCGACGGTCGGTCATGAGGCATGGCCTTACGACCCGCCAACCGAGAAACCCTGTGCTAAGGTGGCCCGCTCCAGAACACATCACGGAGTTTCAACGTGAGCAACAAAGGGCAGCTCTTACAAGACCCCTTCCTGAACCTGCTGCGCAAGGAGCACGTTCCGGTTTCCATCTATCTCGTCAACGGGATCAAGTTGCAGGGGCACATCGAGTCTTTCGATCAGTACGTCGTCTTGCTGCGCAATACCGTCACGCAAATGGTCTACAAGCACGCGATCTCGACCGTCGTGCCGGGCCGGGCGGTGAACTTCCAGGCTGCCCCGGAATCCGCCGAGCAATCTTGACGCGCCGCCTGTCCTGCTGTCGGACACGCGCGCGGTCGGCGTCTTGAGCACCGCTTCGCTGGCGCCTGGAGCGCCGGCCCGGGCGATCCTGGTCGGCGTCGACTTCGGCGGCAAGAAGTTCTTCGACGCCTCGCTCGACGAACTGGCCCTGTTGGCCGAGTCGGCCGGCGATGTCGCCGTCGCGCGCGTCATCGCCAGGCGCAAGGCGCCTGACCCGGCCTTCTTCGTCGGCACGGGCAAGGCCGACGAGTTGAAGGAGCTGGTGCAGCTGCATCAGGCCGAAGCGGTCGTCTTCGACCAGGCGCTTTCGCCGGCGCAACAGCGCAACCTCGAGAAACACCTGGGCGTTGCCGTGGCCGACCGGACCATGCTCATCCTCGAGATCTTCGGCGAGCGGGCGCGCAGCCACGAAGGCAAGCTGCAGGTGGATTTGGCGCGCCTGCAATATCTCTCGACGCGCCTGGTGCGCCGCTGGAGCCACCTCGAGCGGCAACGCGGTGGCATCGGAAATCGCGGCGGCCCAGGCGAAGCGCAGATCGAGCTCGACCGGCGCATGATCGGCGAGCGCATCAAGGGCATCAAGAAGCAGCTCGAGAAGGTCAAGCGCCAGCGCCACACGCAGCGGCGTGCTCGCGAGCGCAACGAAACCTTTCGCATCTCGCTCGTCGGCTACACCAACGCCGGCAAATCGACATTGTTCAATGCGCTCGTCAACGCCGAGGCCTACGTCGCGGACCAGCTCTTCGCAACGCTCGACACGACGACTCGCCAGCTTCACCTCGAAGGCATCGGCCGCAGTGTCGCTCTCTCGGACACGGTCGGCTTCATCCGCGAGTTGCCGCACACCTTGATCGAGGCCTTCCAGGCGACCTTGCAGGAGGCGGCCGACGCCGACCTTCTGCTCCATGTCGTCGATGGCGCGAGCCCCGAGCTGGCCGAGCAGATCGCCGAGGTCGAGCGCGTGCTCGACGAGATCGGCGCCGGCGAGGTGGCACAGGTCATCGTCTTCAACAAGCTCGATCGCCTGGCCGACACCGAGCGGCCCCGCACTCTGGTCGACAGCATCGAACTCCCCGGCGGCCGGCGCGTGCCGCGTATCTTCGCCAGCGCGCGCAGTGGCGAGAGGCTGGATGCGCTTCGGTCGCGGATCGCCGAAGCGGTTCTCGGTGTGCCGGCTGGCTCGGCTGACTTGAACGCTGGTTTGGCGGCCACAGATGATGGCGGTGCGGCTGGCGCGCACGACGCCGGCGACGTTGACGGCGAGAACCTGCGCGATGGCACCTATCATTCCCTCGCCTGAGAAGTCGCTCCCGTCGAGCCGGCCTGGGCCACAAGAGTCTTCATGACCTCACTTTCGTCCTCTTTCAGACGTCTGCTCAGCGGGCTGCTCGGCCTCGGGCGCGCCGAACCGATCCAGGCGCAGAACGGAGGCCGCGGCGACGGGCCGCCCGATCTCGACGAACTCTGGCGCGATTTCACGCGCCGCCTCAGCGGCCTGTTCGGACGCCGCGGTGGCACGCCCCGCGGCGGCAACGGCGCCGGCGATCCTGACGGCGGCCCCAGCTTCCAGCCGAATCTGAAGAGCGCCGGTGTGGGCGCGGCGCTGATCGGTGGCGTCATCGTCCTGATCTGGCTCGGCAGCGGCGTCTTCATCGTCCAGGAAGGGCAGCAGGCGGTCGTCACCTCCTTCGGTCGCTACGACCACACCGTCGATGCCGGTTTCCAGTGGCGATTTCCGTACCCGTTCCAGGCTCACGAAACCGTCAACGTGACCCAGTTGCGGACCCGGGAAATCGGCCGCAACTCGGTGAGCCAGGCTACCGGTTTGCGCGATTCCTCGATGCTGACGCAGGACGAGAACATCGTCGACATCCGCTTCACCGTCCAGTACCGGATCAAGAACGCGCGCGAGTTCCTGTTCGAGAACCGCGACCCGGAAGATGCGGTGACGCTCGCCGCCGAATCGGCCGTGCGCGAGATCGTCGGCCGCAGCAAGATCGATTCGGTGCTGTACGAGAAGCGCGACGCGATCTCGTCCGACCTGGTCCAGTCGATCCAGGCC
>JALYSL010000220.1 GCA_030854825.1 Pseudomonadota bacterium | reverse complement strand
ATCTGCAACTGCCCGACTTCGACGGCTTCGAGGTGCTGCGCCGGCTGCGCGCCGATCCGGTGACGCACGGCATCGCCTGCATCGCACTGTCGGCCAACGCGATGCCCGAAGACATCGAGCGCGGGCTCGCCGCCGGGTTCGCCGACTACTGGACCAAGCCGATCGATTTCGGCGCGTTCCTCGGCGCCCTGCACCAGCGCTTTCCGGCCGCGCCTGCGGCCGGTCGACCGGCGGCGAGCGCAGCGGCGACAGCCGGTTAGCGCCGCCCGGGCGACCTGCGCAACACCGGCCCTAAATTGTCATCTCGTCGACCAGACCGCGCTGCTTCAGCATCGGCTCCCGGGTCGGTGCCCGACCGCGAAAGGCGCGATACGCCGCACCCGGCTCGATCGAGTTGCCGGCCGAGTAGATGAAGCGCAGCAGACGCTTGGCGACCGCGGCATCGAACGGATTGCCGGCTTCGACGAAAGCATCGAAGCCATCGGCATCGAGCACCTCGGCCCACAGGTAGACGTAGTAGCCGGCGGCATACTTCGAGCCCGAGAACAAGTGCTGAAAGTGAGTCAGCCGATGATTGACGCCGATACCGGGCGGCAGGCCGAGCCGGGCAAGCTCGTCGCGCTCGAAGGCGACGACGTCGGCCACCGGCACATCGGCGCGCGCGTGCGCCGCCATGTCGACGAGTGCCGAGGCGGTGTAGCGCATGGTTTCGTAACCCTGGTTGAAGTAGCGCGCCGCATGAAGCTTTTCGATGAGCGAATCGGGAATCGGTTCGCCAGTCAGGTGGTGGCGGGCGTGCCGCTTCAACACCTCGGGCTCTTCGAGCCAGTGCTCGAACAACTGTGACGGCAGCTCGACGAAATCGCGCAACACGCTGGTGCCCGACAGACGCTCGTACGTGACGTTCGAAAGCAGGCCGTGCAGACCGTGGCCGAACTCGTGGAACAGCGTTCGCGCGTCGTCGAACCCGAGCAAGGTCGGCTCGCCCGGGCCGCCCTTGGCGAAGTTGTTGTTGTTGACGATGATCGGCAGCACGTTCGCCGCCGCGTTGTCGCCGCTGGCCCCGTTTCGCGACTGCGAACGATAGGCACTCATCCAGGCGCCGCTGCGCTTGGTCGGACGCGCGAAGTTGTCATGCAGGAAAAGGCCGATCACGCAGTCGCCCTCACCGCGCACTTCGTATACCTTGACATCAGGGTGATAGACGGCGATATCGGCCCTGGGCACGAACGAGATGCCGAACAGGCGCTCGGCGCAATCGAACGCCGCCTCGGTGATGCGCTCGAGTGGAAAGTAGGGCTTGATCGCCGCTGCGTCGAGGTCGTAGCGCTGCTGGCGCACCTTCTCGGCGTAGAAGCGCCAGTCCCAGGCCTCGATCGCCGCCGGCTCGCCGCGGGCCCGTGCGATCGCTTCGAGCGACCCGCGCTCGGCGAGCGCTCGCGCCCGGGCCGGCTCCCAGACCTGCAGGAGAAGCGACGTCACCGCGGCCTGGGTGCTGGCCATCGTGTCGGCCAGCGCGTAGTCGGCATAGGACGCGTAGCCATGCAGGCGCGCCTGTTCGAGACGCAGGGCGAGGATCTCCGCGGCAATCTCGCGATTGTCGCTGGCGCCGGCATGCTCGCCGCGCGTTGTCCACGCGTGCCAGGCCTGCTCGCGCAGATCGCGTCGTTCCGAGAACATGAGGAACGGGACGATGTGCGACCGCGACAGCGTGATCACGCCGGGTTCGGTGACGCCGCGGTCGGCTGCCGCCTGCCGCGCCGCGGCGCGAACGAAATCGGGCAGGCCGGCGAGATCGGCCTCGGCCTTCAGGATCAGCCGAAAGCCCGACTCGTCGGCGAGCACGTTCTGCCCGAAGCGCGTCGTCAGGTCGGCGAGACGCTGCATCAAGCCGGCGTAGCGCTGCTGCTCGGCCTCGCTCATCCTGGCGCCGGCGCGAACGAAATCGATGTGGTAGCGCTCGAGAACGCGGATCTGCTCGTCGTCGAGCCCGAGGTCGTGGCGCTTGCGATGCAGCGCGTCGATACGCGCGAACAGGGCCGCGTGCATGTGAACCCTGCTGTCGTGGGCGGCGAGCAGCGGTGCCATCTTGCGCTCGACTTCCTGCAGCGCCGGCGAGGTTTCACTCGAGGTCAGGTTGTGAAACATGCCGCCGATGCGATCGAACAGACGCCCGGACCGATCGAGCGCGGCCACCGTGTTCTCGAAGGTCGGCGCTTCGCCGGAGTTGCCGATCGCGTCGATCTCCTCGAGATGGGCGCGACAGGCCTGCTCGAACGCCGGGGCGAAGTGTTCGGCGCGCGTTTGCGCGAAGGGTGGCAGGCCATGGGGCCTGGTCCAGGCTTGCAGCAGCGGGTTGTCGGCGTTCATTTCTTGCGTTGGCTGTCGGTCAGGTCGCGCTCGTCGTAGCGACGCAGCTCGCAGGTCTTTTCGTAGGCGTCCTTGGTCGTCTGCACGGTCTCGGCCTTGATGTTGTAGGCCGCCACTTTCGCCTGATAGCCCTCGATGCGCTTGTCGCGCTCGCCGACCCTGCCGTTGTACGACTCCACGGCCGATGCGCTGGTGCGGTCGAGCGTCGCGACCTCCGTGCCGAGTGCGCTCGCCGAGCGCTCGATCTCGGCCTTGTCGGCCCCGATCGCCGCCTTGTCCTTGAGCGCGTCGTCGGTCTGCGCGCGCAGCTTGTCCCTTTGTGCGACGCAGTCGCGCAGTTGTGCCGGGGTCAGGATGGGAGTCTTCGGGCTCTTGTCGGCAGCGGTGGCCAGACCCGCCATCAGCAGCAGGGCGAAGCAGACGGTCAACCGGCGCGACGCGGCGGCAAGGGTTTCGATCATGAAC
>JALYSL010000215.1 GCA_030854825.1 Pseudomonadota bacterium | reverse complement strand
ACGCCTCGAAGGTTGTCTATGAAGGCCAGCCCGCAAGGGGCCGTCACGTGGCTGCCCGACCCGGCCGACCACGACTACGCCGCGGCGGGCTCCTACTTGGGCCTCATCGACGACGACAAAAAGGTTGCGCCGACGGTGAGCCGGTTGCGGGCCGCGGCCGTCACCCAGTTCGCGGCCAACGATATCTTTCGCGCCTCGAGACTCTCGCTGCTGGGCGTCAGCGATTCGCACGTCGAAAAGGAAAGAAAGAAGCTGCGCAACGGTACCGGCCTGTCGCCGATTCTGCTGATGCGCGACGAGCCGAACGGCAGCGTCGTCATCGCCGATGGCTACCACCGGTTGTGCGCTGTCTATGGCGTCGACGAAGACGCCCTCGTGAGCTGCAAGATCATCTAGTTATTCGCGTCGGGCGCGTCGTCTGCGCCGTGCCACCATGTTCGAAGCCGTCCCCGTCGAATTCGTTCTCTTCGCCGGCGTGCTGGCCGGCGTTGCGATATGGAGCCGGCAGGCGCTGACGGTGGCGCTGTTCGGCGCAGTGCTGATCGCGACCTACAAGGTCGCCTTTTCGCCGTTCGCAACCGGTGCCGGCGCCGCGGGCCTGCTCGGGCACCTGGAGCACGAGTGGGTCACGCTCGCCAATCTGCTGCTCTTGCTGCTCGCCTTCGCGCTGGTGGCGAAGACCTTCGAAGACAGCGGCGTGCCGATGCTCCTGCCGCGCTGGCTTGCGGACGACTGGAAAGGCGGCTTCGTGCTGCTCCTCTCGGTCTGCGTGCTCTCCGCGTTTCTCGACAACATCGCCGCCGCCATGATCGGCGGCACGGCCGCCCGCACGCTATTCGACAAGAAGGTTCACGTCGGCTATCTGGTGGCCATCGTCGCCGCAGCGAACGGCGGCGGCGCTGGCAGCGTCGTCGGCGACACCACCACGACGATGATGTGGATCGCGGGCATTGCGCCATCCGACATCGCCTCGGCCTTCATCGGCTCCGCGGTCGCGCTGATGCTGTTCGGTGTGGTCGCCTCGCGACAGCAGCAGGCCTACTCGCCGATCCGCAAGGACGAGCCGTCGGGGGCGCGCATCGACTGGCCGCGCCTTGTCATCGTTCTCTGCATCCTGCTTGCGGCGATCGCCGCCAATCTCGTCGTCAACAGGCGCTTTTCGGCGATGTCGGCCAGCGTTCCCTTTCTCGGTCTATCCATCTGGCTCGCGATCGGCCTTACCGCGATCTGGCGTCGGCCGACCTGGCGCCTCCTGCCAGGCGCATTTCGCGGCGCGCTCTTTCTGTTGTCCCTGGTGTTGTGTGCCACGATGATGCCGGTCGAAAGGCTCCCGTCGGCATCGTGGCAGACGACATTCGGACTCGGCGTGTTGTCTTCGGTATTCGACAACATCCCGCTGACGGCGCTCGCCATCCGCCAGGGTGGCTACGACTGGGGCCTTCTCGCTTACGCCGTCGGCTTCGGCGGCTCGATGATCTGGTTCGGCTCGTCGGCCGGCGTGGCCGTGGCGACGATGTTCCCCGAAGCGCGCAACGTCGGCCTGTGGTTGCGTCACGGCTGGCATGTCGCGTTGGCCTACGTCATCGGCTTTTTCGTGATGCTGGCGCTGCTCGGATTTCATCCGGGCGCGAGCCCGAAGATCCATGCCCTGGTGAAGGGCGTCAGCGCCGCGCTGTAGGCCTCTTCCTACCAGCGAATCGGTGCGGCCCAAATTGCTGCGCCCAGGCCATCTGCCTACGATGCGCAGCGTCGTCACGCAATTCGGCGATGCGATACTCTTCTTTCCACTGGAGCCGACGAATTGCCTCATGCCCTGCTCGTCGACGATGACGCGGATGCCGCCGAGACGATGGCCATGCTCATCGCCAGCGAAGGCTTCACGGTCGCCACGGCCGGATCCTTGCGCGAAGCGCGCCGCCAGATGTCGCTGCAAGAGCCCGACATCGTTCTGTTGGACCTGATGCTGCCCGACGGCAGCGGCATGGAACTCTTCAACGACGCCAAGGCCTTGCCCAACGCGGAGCTGGTGCTGATCACCGGCCACGCCAGTCTCGACACGTCGATCCAGGCGCTGCGCCTCGGTGCGGCCGACTATCTCGTCAAGCCGATGAGCCTGAAGCAGCTGCAAGGCGTGCTGTCGCGCGTGACCAAGCCCTCGGCCATGAAAGCGGCCGCCGGCGATCTGCAAGCCCAGCTCGAAAGGGAAGGTCACTTCGGCGCCCTCTGGGGCCGCTCGACGGAGATGCGACGGGTCTACGAGCAGATTACGCGCGTCGCCGGGACGGCGGTCTCGGTCTTCCTGACGGGGGAAAGCGGTACCGGCAAGGAACTGGTCGCGCGCAGCGTGCACGACCTCAGCCGGCGCCGCGCCAAGCCGTTCTTCGCGGTCAATTGCGGCGCCATTTCGCCGCACCTGATCGAGAGCGAAATCTTCGGCCACGAAAAGGGCAGCTTCACCGGTGCCGATCGTCAGCATCTGGGCTTTTTCGAACGAACCAGCGGCGGCACCCTCTTTCTCGACGAGATCACCGAAATGCCGCTCGACCTCCAGGTCAAGTTGCTGCGCGTTCTGGAAAGCGGCACCTTCATGCGCGTCGGATCGGCTCAGGTGCAAGAGGCCGACGTGCGCCTCATCGCCGCCACCAATCGGAACCCGCTGCAGGCCGTCGCTGTCGGCAAGCTCCGTGAAGACTTGCTCTATCGGCTCAACGTTTTCCCGATTCATTTGCCGGCGCTGCGCGACCGGGTCGAAGACGTGTCGCTGATTGCCGAGCATTTTCTCCAGCAGATCGGTGAGCGCGAAGGCGACAAGAAGCGGTTCGCGCCGGAGGTGCTGGCGCGTCTGGCGGAGCATCGCTGGGCCGGCAACGTGCGCGAGCTGCGCAACGTCGTCTATCGCCAGTACGTGATGGCCACGGGCTCGACCATCGTCGACGACTGCATGCCGCGCGAAGCGGAGGCCGTGCAGAGCGCGGGTGGTTCGCCGATGCTGAACATCCGCATCGGCACGCCGCTCGCCGACATCGATCGCATGGTCACGCTGGCGACGCTCGAGCATCTCGGCCGACACAAGGAAAAGACCGCGGCCACGCTCGGCATCAGCCTGAAGACGCTCTATAACCGGCTCAAGGAATACGCGAGTGATGACGACCCGATCAGCGAGCCGGGCGCTCTCGACGAGGCGCGTTGAAGCGAGCCGCCGATCTCAGACGACGGCTCGCGTCGCCGCCGAGCGAAGCAGCCGGGCGAGACTGTCCGGTTCGAGCGGCTTGACCAGAAACGAGTCGAAGCCCGCAGCCAGCGCCCGTTCCTGATCGTCGCCGCTGGCGTAGCCGGTGACCGCGGCGAACATGACTCCGGTGTTGCCGAGCTTGCCGCGCAGGGCGCGAACCAGCTTCAGTCCGTCCATTCCCGGAAGGCCGATGTCGCAGAGAACGATCTGTGGACGGGCCTTGACGGCAATGGCCAGCGCGTCGTCGGCACTGCGCGCGGTCGTCACCTCGTTGCCCCACAGCTCCATCTGCAAACGCAGGCTCTCGAGCGCGTCGGCGTCGTCCTCGACGATGAGGACGCGGTAGCTTTCCCCCGGGTTCCCGACGCCCGGATTCGTCACGCTCGCCGGCTTCGGCGCGTCGGCCACCTCTTCGTCGAGCAAAGGCAGCCAGAGAATGAACTCGGCTCCCTGGCCCAATCCTTCGCTGAACGCTTCGACATCGCCGCCATGCAGCTGCGCAATCCGGCGGGCCAGCGTCAGACCGACGCCGAGGCCGCCGAGCGAGCGGGCCAGCGTCTGATCCTGTTGCGCGAAGAGCTCGAACGCAAGCGGCAGGAACGCCGGATCGATCCCTTCGCCGTGATCCTTGACAGAAACCTGCACCGTCTTCGCGGCGCGGCGCACCGTGATCGTGACGACGCCGGGCTCGAAAGTGAACTTCGCCGCATTGGCGATGACGTTGGACAAGGCCTGGGCCAGGCGGGCAGGGTCGCCGCGAACCTGGAGGCGTTGGTCGGGAACGTCGACCTCGAGTCGATGGCCGCCGGCATTGAGCTTGCCGTGACATTGCGCGACCGCCGTCTGGACGATGCCATCGATCGAAACGCGCTCCCTGACGAGCGAAATCTGGCCCTGTGCGGCGCGCGTCACGTCGATGAGCTCTTCCACCAGCCGACTCAGGCGGCCGACCTGACGATCGAGAATCTCGCGCAGGCGAACCAGGATCGGATTGCTGTGCTCGAGCGTGCGCAGCACGCTGGCTGCATTGGCGATCGGCGCCAGCGGGTTGCGCAACTCGTGCGAGAGCATCGCCAGGAATTGGCCCTGCCGGCGTTCGGCGAGGCGCAGGGCCTGGGTGCGCTCCGCCAGGCCTTCTTCGAGCGCCTTGCGCTCGTGAATATCGACGGCGCTGCCGACGAAGCCGGCCAACGTCCCGTCGCTGCCGAAGCGGGGCACGCCGTTGTCGAGCATCCAGCGATATTCACCGTCGTGCCGGCGCAACCGGAAGTCCATCGCGAACGGCGCCGATGCCTGAAAGCTCGCGGCACGAATGCCAATGCAACGCTCGATATCTTCGGGATGGACCGACCGGGTCCAACCATGGCCGCGCAGCGCTTCGGGAGCACAACCCGTGAAGGCCGACCAGGACGGACTGAACCAGTCATTGGCTCCGGCCACCGTGGCACTCCAGATGAGAACCGGCGCGGCGTCGATCGCCTGCAGACGCGGATCGGGCGCGCTGGCGTGATCGGCGTGGCTGATCTCGCTGCCTGTCGTGTGCTCGGGTTGCAAATCGCCTGCCACGTTGTCCTTGCTGTTCGACGCCGCCTCTGCGATCCGCGGCTGCGCCGCCGACGCGGCAAGCGACGTGCCCAGGCGCTGGTTCGCGCGGCCTACGCGATGACGCGCCGCCGCCGCTCGACCGATGGCATCTTGAGAAGCTGCCGATATTTGGTCACCGTGCGCCTCGCCACCGTCAGGCCCTGCCGGACCAGCAGGCGGGCGATCTGGGCGTCCGACAGCGGCTCGCTCGAGCTTTCGCTTTCGATCATTCCCTTGATGACGCCGCGGATCGCCGTCGCCGAGCAGGCCCCGCCATTGGCCGTGGCCATCTCGCGCGAAAAGAAATACTTCAGCTCGAAGATGCCGACCGGCGTTGCCATGTACTTGTTGTTGGTGACGCGCGAAACCGTCGACTCGTGCAGGTCGAGTTCCTGCGCGATCTCGCGCAGGCCGAGCGGCTTCATCGCCATCGGCCCGAACTCGAGAAAGTGCTGCTGACGTTTCAGGATCGCATCGGCAACCATGAGGATCGTCGAGAACCGCTGCTCGACGTTCTTCACGGTCCAGCGCGCTTCCTGAAGATGCTGCGCGAGCTCGGTGTTCTTGCCGTTGCGATGTTCCCGGAACATCGTCGCGTAGGTCTGGTTGAGGCGCACTTTCGGCACGATGGCGCGGTTCAGCGTGGCGGTCCAGTGGCCGCGAAACTTGCGGACCAGAACGTCGGGGTTGATGTACTGCGTGGTCGACGAATCGACCTGCCAACCCGGGCGCGGCTTCAGGTGGCGGATCCGTTCGCAAGCCGCTTCGATCTGCACCGGCGTTTTCTTCAGCGCTCGTGCCATGCCGTTGACGTCGTGCTGGGCGAGGCGGTCGAGATGATCTGTGACGATGCATCGAGCCAGCTCCCGCTCGGTCTCGTCTTCGATGTCGACGAGTTGCAACTGCAGGCATTCGCAGACGTTGCGGGCACCCACCCCGCACGGGTCGAGCGACTGCACCCGCTTCAGGGCGATCAACATTTCCGCCTCGTCGACTTCCGGCGTCATGCCGCTGGTGACGACGATGTCTTCCAGGGGCGTGCGAAGGTAGCCGTCGTCGTCGAGCGACTCGACGATCGCGCAAGCGAGCGCATGGTCGCGAAGGGACAGCGGCAAGACGTTGATCTGGGTACGCAGGAAAGGGCGCAGGCCGACGTCCGCGGCGATCAAGTCGAGCGCGCCGGTGTCGCCGTCGGCGTTTTGCGTACGAACGCTCGACGAGGTCTGCTGCCAGCTGTCGCGCTCGTACGGGGAATCGGCGGCGGCTCCGTCGGGGCCGAGCATTTTCAAATCGACGTCGTGGCCCCCGTCGGCCGGCTCGGCTGGAGGCACATCATGAGCGGCCTCTTCGACTTCGAGAAACGGGTTCCGGCCCATCGCGTCGTGAACTTCCTGGGCGAAATCGAGGGAAGAAAGCTGCAGCAGGCGCACCGCGTGCTGCAATCTCGGCGTCACCGCGTGCTGCTGCTTCTGGGCGGTGCGCAGGGCCGGAAAATTCATCGAAGGTCGCTTTCAAACGTCGTGGCCAAAGCAAGCCGCCCACTGCGCCGAGCGCCTTGCTCACTTCGCCAACGCAACCCCTGTGCCACATCTCGGCGTGGCCGCGTTCTCCTCTCTGGCCGAGGCCGTGGCGGCAGCGCTGGCCGGTGCGACCTCGGCCGATTCGGGCATAGCTTGCGGCAACTTTTGCCGTTGGCGCAACGGGGAGCCACCGTCGCGCCGGAAGCGGCACGACGTTTGCCCCGGCTGGTCTCGCCCTCTGACTTCGCCATGATCGCCGTCTCACCCCAGCCGCAAGATCCGCTGCCCGTACCTCCTTTGCCGCCGACGCCGGAGATGCCCGGCGGCGTTCCCGGGCCGATCGACGATCCGGATCCGCCAGGAGGCCCGGCGCCCGTCCGCGAGCCACCGCGCCCACCCGAGCCGATCAGCGCCGCGCAATGAGCGCGGTCGCCATCACGGCAAGCGCCCGTGCCGCCGATCCGGCGCCGCCAACGACACCGCGTGGCCTCGTCTGGAGCAGCGACGACGGTCCTGGCCTTCGGCGCCAGCGTGCCGGCGATGGCTTCATCTATCGCGACGCCGCCGGCCGGCGGATTCGCAAGGTTGCCGAGCTGAACAGGATCAAGGCGTTGGCCATCCCGCCGGCGTACGAGCAGGTGTGGATCTGCCCGCTCGCCCACGGTCACTTGCAGGCGACCGGGCGTGATGCGCGGGGCCGCAAGCAATATCGCTATCACCCGGACTGGCGACTGGCGCGCGACGCCGGCAAGTTCGAGCGAATGCTCGAGTTCGGCGCCGCGCTACCGCGCTTGCGTGCCCGCGTGAAAACGGGTCTCTCGGCGGCCGTCGGTGCGACGCCGCGGCGCGAAACAGTGCTGGCGACGATCGTCCGCTTGCTCGACACGACGCTGGTTCGCATTGGCAACGACGAGTACGCCAGGACGAACAAGTCGTTCGGCCTGACGACGCTGCGCAACCGTCACGCCGCCGTGCAAGGCAGCCGGCTGCGCCTGCGCTTTCGCGGCAAGAGCGGCATCGAGCGCGAGGTCGATCTCGAGGACCCGCGCGTCGCCCGCGTCGTGCGGCGCTGCCAGG
Source organism: Pseudomonadota bacterium (assembly GCA_030854825.1). The sequence continues at coordinate 340 of JALYSL010000215.1, read as the reverse complement.
CGATGCCCGGGCAGCAGCTTTTCCAGTACGAAGACGAGAGCGGAGATATTCACGGCGTCGACTCGGCCGACGTCAACGATTTCATCCGTGAAGCGAGCGGCGCCGAGTTCACGGCCAAGGACTTCCGCACCTGGCACGGCACGGCCTACGCGCTCGAGCTCTGCGTCGAGCAGTGCGATGCCGACGCGAGCTCGCGCCGCACCGCCAACCAGTTGCTCGCCGACGTCGCCCAGCGCCTCGGCAACACCGTCGCCGTCTGCCGGAAGTCGTATGTGCATCCGCGCGTGCTCGAAGCGCTGTCGTCGGCGGTCGATCCGGCAACGATCGCCCACCTGACGAC
>JALYSL010000196.1 GCA_030854825.1 Pseudomonadota bacterium | reverse complement strand
CCCAGGAGCAAGGCATCCATGCGGTGGTGCTCGAGGCGAACCAGACCTCGTGGGGCTGCTCGAGCCGCAGCGGCGGCCAGGGCCAGAACGCGAGCGGTCGACTGAATCGATCGCAATGGATCGCGCGATGGGGACTCGACGTCGCCAAGAAGCTCGACACCGAGATCCGCACCGGCTTCGACAACTTCAAGGCACTGACCCGCGAGATCGATTGCGACGCCTTCGACGGCGGTCATCTCTACCTCGCCCATCGCGCCCATCGCCTGCCGGGACTCAGCCGCGAAGCCGCGCTGATGCGCGACACCTTCGGCTACGCGACGCGGATGATGAGCGCCGAGGAAGTGCGGCGCGACTACTGCGACGAGCGCGAGATGGCCGGCGCGATGTTCGAGCCGGAAGGCGTCGGTATCCAACCCCTGAAGCTCACCTTCGGCCTCATCAGGAAGGCCCGCTCGCTCGGTGCGAAGGTGCACACGGCGAGCCCCGTGCAAGCTTGGCGCACCGAGGGCGGCGTGCACCACCTGCGGACGCCGGGCGGCACGGTGCGGGCCCGGCGCGTGGCGGTCTGTACTGGCGGCTACACCTCGCAGGGGCTCAGCCCGCTGGTGCGCAACAAGATCATGCCGATCCTGTCGAACTCGCTGGTGACGCGGCCGCTCACCGAAGCCGAGCTGAAGGCGACGAACTTTCGCTCCGAGACCTTTCTCACCGACACTCGCACGCTTCGTTTCTATTACCGCCTGCTGCCCGACAAGCGCCTGCAGATGGGTAGCCGCAGCGCCGTCAGCGGCGCCCAGGCCGAAGACCCCCAGCACCTGAAGCTGCTCACCGACGCGATCGCGCGCAAGTTCCCGCCACTCGCCGGCATCGCCGTCGACTACTCGTGGTGGGGCTGGGTCGACGTCAGCCACGACATGATGCCGCGCATCGCCCGGCCCGACCCCGCGCAGCAGGTCTGGTACGCGCTCGGCTACGGCGGCAACGGCGTGTCGTTTTCGACCTGGGCGGGCAAGCGACTGGCAGAGCGTATCGTCGGTCAGGATTCGGGCCGCGAGGTGTTCAACCTGCCGATCTACGATTCCCCGCTCGAATACCCGAACGTTCTTGGCGCTGTGCGCTCGGAACTGTTTGCGCCGTTTCGACGTTTCGGCCAGCACATGCTTTATCGCTGGTACTGGCTGCGCGACGAGAAACTGTGATGCCCGGTGCCTGCTGGCCCGACGCGACTCATTTGCCACCGACGGAGACGACACCATGACATCGCCCATCCTCACGCGTCGCGACGCGCTTGCCGCCGCCGGCGCCATGCTCGCGGCCGCCGGCTTGCCGCTCGGCGCCCTCGCCGCCGAAGACGTGAAGAAGGGCGGCACGCTCGTCATCGGCAGCACGCAGACGCCGCGGCACCTGAACGGCGCAGTGCAGTCGGGCATTGCCACGGCGATGCCTTCGACGCAGCTCTTCGCGAGTCCCCTGCGCTTCGACGACAAGTGGAATCCGCAGCCCTACCTGGCCGAAACGTGGAAGCTCGCCGACGATGGCAAGTCGCTGACGCTCAACCTTCGCAAGGACGCGCTCTTCCACGACGGCAAGCCGGTGACCTCGGCAGACGTCGCGTTCAGCGTGATGGCCATCAAGGCGAATCACCCGTTCCAGACGATGATGGGGCCGGTCGAGAAAGTCGACACGCCCGACCCGCATACGGCGATCCTGCGCATGAGCGTGCCGCACCCGGCGATCATCCTGTGCATGAGCCCGGCGCTTTGCCCGATCCTGCCCAAACACGTCTACGACGACGGCAAGGACTTGAAGACGAATCCGAAGAACGGCGAGGGCCTGATCGGCTCTGGGCCGTTCAGGCTGGTCGAGTTCAAGCCATCGCAGCGAACCGTGCTGGAGCGCTTCGACAAGTTCTTCCTGCCCGGGAAGCCCTATCTCGACAAGATCATCATCAACATCACTCCCGATGGGTCCAGCCTGATGCTTGGCCTGGAGCGCGGCGAGATCCAGATGCTGCCCTTCGTCTCGGTGCCGACCGACCTGAAGCGGCTTGCCGCCGATTCGAAGATCGCCCTGACGCCGCGCGGCTACGAAGGGATCGGCCCGATCAACTGGATGGCGTTCAACCTCGCCAAGAAGCCGCTCTCCGACCTGGCGGTGCGCAAGGCGATCGCCACGTCGATCGACAAGAACTTCATCACCAAGGTGCTGATGGGCGGCTTCGCGGTCGTCGACGACGGCCCGATCGTGCCGAGCAGCCCGTTCGCGGTGACCGACCTCGTGCGCTATCCGGTCGACCTCAAGAAGGCCGCCGAAATGCTCGACGGCGCCGGCTACAAGGCGGGGGCGAACGGCGAGCGATTCAAGCTCACCATCGACTACCTGCCCGGCGTCGACGATCAGCAGAAGACGGTCGCCGAGTACGTCCGTGCCCAGCTGAAGAAGGTGGGCATCACGATCGACGTGCGGGCCTCGGCCGACTTTCCGGCCTGGGCCAAGCGCATGGCGACGCATGACTTCGATCTCGGCATGGACATCGTCTACAACTGGGGCGATCCGGTGATCGGCGTCGCTCGCACCTATCTCTCCACCAACATCAAGCCGATCGTCTGGACGAACACGCAGTCGTACAACAATCCGAAGGTCGACGAGCTGCTCAACACCGCCGGCACGATCCTCGACCCGACCAAGCGCAAGGCCTACTACGCGACCTTCGAGAAGATCGTCACCGACGAGTTGCCTATCGACTTCATCAACGTCATCCCGTACCACACGGCGACGACGAAGAGGGTCGGCAACGTGCCGACGACGATCTGGGGGCCGATGTCGCCGATGGACGAGGTCTACCTCAGGTCCTAGGTCGCGGGCTCCGGCAACATGAAGTTCGCTCGCCTGCTGCTGAGGCGCGTGGCCCAGGGCCTGCTGTTGGTGCTGGCGGTCATCGTCCTGAACTTCGTGCTCGTGCACGCGGCGCCGGGCGATCCGGTCGAGACGATCGCCGGCGCCAGCGGCGGCATGAGCCCGGAGCTGATGGCGCAGCTGCGCACGCAGTACGGACTCGACAAGCCGCTCGTCGTCCAGCTCGGCGTCTATCTCGCCAAGGTCGTGAGCGGCGATCTCGGCTATTCGTATTTCTTCAACCTGCCGGTCGTCGCCCTGATCGTCGATCGGGTGCCGGCAACGCTGCTGCTCGTCATCAGCGCCGTGCTCCTCGCCTTCTTCGTCGGCACGACCCTCGGCGTGCTATCGGCACGAAAGCCCAACGGGCTGCTGTCGCAGTCGATCACGGTGCTGAGTCTCGTCGGCTTCGCCGCGCCGGTCTTCTGGATGGGCATCATGCTCGTCATCCTCTTCGCTTCGATCTGGCCGATCCTGCCGGTCTCGGGCATGCGCGACATCCAATCGAGTGGCGGCGGCTGGCGCGATGTCGTCGACGTTCTCCATCACCTCATCCTGCCGACGGTGACGCTGGCTCTCGTTTACCTCGCACAGTACAGCTGGCTCGCCCGCTCGTCGATGCTCGACGTGCTCGGCGCCGATTTCATCCGCACCGCGCGCGCCAAGGGCCTGCCCGAGCGCGTTGTGCTGTACAAGCACGCCCTGCGCAATGCGCTGCTGCCGGTCGTCACCGTGCTCGGCCTGCAGTTCGGCAACGTGCTGGCCGGCGCCATCCTGGTCGAGACGGTCTTCAACTGGCCCGGTCTCGGCCGGCTCGCTTTCGAAGCGGTGCTGCGACGCGACTACCCGACCGTGCTCGGCGTGTTGCTCTTCGCATCGGTGGTCGTGCTGGTCATGAACCAGCTCACCGACCTGGCCTACCG
>JALYSL010000167.1 GCA_030854825.1 Pseudomonadota bacterium | reverse complement strand
TCGTTGCCGCCGCCGAGGCCGGCACCGCGGTGCCGCCCGACGGCGTCGATCTCGTCGATGAAGATGATGCAGGGCGCGCTCTTCTTCGCCTGCTCGAACATGTCGCGCACGCGCGCCGCACCGACGCCGACGAACATCTCGACGAAATCGGAGCCGCTGATGCTGAAGAACGGTACCTTCGCTTCGCCGGCGATCGCCTTCGCGAGCAGGGTCTTGCCGGTTCCCGGAGGGCCGACCAGCAGCACGCCGCGCGGAATGCGGCCGCCGAGCTTCTGGAATTTCTGCGGATCCTTCAGGAAGTCGACCAGCTCCTTTACTTCTTCCTTGGCCTCTTCACAACCCGCCACGTCGGCGAAGGTCGTCGTGTTGTTGGCCTCGTCGAGCATGCGCGCCTTCGACTTGCCGAAGCTGAACGCACCGCCCTTGCCACCGCCCTGCATCTGCCGCATGAAGTAGATCCAGACGCCGATGAGCAGCAGGATCGGGCCCCAGGAGGCGAGGATCGAGAGCAGGAACGACGGTTCTTCGCGCGGCTTGACGTCGAACTTGACGCCGTTGTTGATGAGGTCGCCGATCAGGCCGCGATCGAGCGTCGTCGCCGTCGTGCGCAGATCCTTGTCGTCGTTGGTCTTGGCACGCACCTCGGTGGTGCCGCCGCCGAGATCCTGGAGCTGGACGCTCTTGATCCGCTTGCCGCGAACTTCGTCGAGGAAATCGGAATAGCCGATCGCACCGCTTTGCACGCCGGTGCGCTCGAATTGCTTGAATACGGTGAAAAGCACCAGCGCGATCACCAGCCAGACCGCGACCTTGGAAAACCATTGATTGTTCACCGCGACTCCATTTCCAGATCGGCGCCACCCCGGGGCATAGCCCGGCACTGCCACCGACGGCATCTGCGGCCGATTTTAGTCCACGCAACCCCACGGCGCAGGCCGTTTCACACCGGCCCAAAACAGGCTATGCGTGAATATCGTCGCTCGAGGTACCGGCCTTGAGACCGATACCGACGATGAAGGTTTCGGCGGACTTGGCGCGAGAAGCCTTGGGTTTGATCGCCTTGACGATCCGAAACTCGGTTTTGAAGCGCTCGACCAGCTGGCTGTAGCCGCTACCGTGAAAGACCTTGCATACGAGTGCGCCCGCCGGCGAAAGATGGGCACGCGCAAATTCGAGGGCCAGTTCGACCAGTTCGGTCATGCGCGCCGCATCGGAGGCGGCGATACCGGACAGATTGGGCGCCATGTCCGATAGCACGACATCGACCCGCCGACCGGCAAGCCTCGCTTCGAGCGCCTCGAGGATGGCGGTTTCACGAAAGTCGCCCTGAATGAATTCGACCCCGTCGACAGGCTCGAATTCGAGCATGTCGAGAGCGATGATCGTGCCGTGCATGGGCCCCGGAAGATCCGCGTCCACGGCCGTACCGCGGCCGAACTTGCGGCGCACGTACTGGCTCCAGGCGCCCGGCACCGCACCCAGGTCGATGACCAGCTGGCCCGGGCGGAGCAGATGAAGCTGCTCGTCGATCTCCTTCAGCTTGTAGGCGGCCCGGGCCCGGTAGCCCTCGCGCTGGGCGAGCTTGACGTAGGTGTCGTTGAGATGGTCATGCAGCCACGCCTTGTTCAGCTTCTTGCCCTTGCCTCGCGTCGCCATCCGCACCTGCCGGTTGTCTCGCACCGATAATAGGCGCGTGCCCGCCCTCGCCCTCACCCCATCGCAGCGCAAGCAGAAACGCGCCGAAGCCCATCATCTCGATCCCGTGGTCAGCATCGGCAACGACGGTGCCACAGCCGCGGTGCGCCGCGAGCTCGATGTCGCACTGGCGGCACACGGGCTCGTCAAGGTGCGCGTGTTTTCAGACGATCGGGCCGTCCGCAACGCCCTGCTCGACGAGTTGAGCGGAGCGCTCGCCGCCGCGCCGGTGCAGCACATCGGCAAATTGCTGGTGCTCTGGCGCGAGCCGGTCGTCAAGGAGAAAGTCGAACGCGAGGGCCGCATGCCGGGGCCCAAGGTCGTCAAGGTGCTCAAATTCTCGAAAAGCGGCAATCACCGGCCGCAGGTGAAGAAGGTCAAGGTGCTCGGCAACATGCGCCTGGCTGCGGGCGGGCAGCTCAAGCGTGCCAAGAAGCGCGTCACCAGCATCAAGAAGTCGCAGAGCGACTGATCTTCAGGCGGCGGGCTTCGCGAGAAGCCAGGCGAGCACAGCGGCGAGAGCCAACCGCAGGAGGAAGAGCGACGTGGCGATGCCATGCAGCGCGCCGAACGAAAGCGAGCCTGTGCCGATTCGCGCCGCCTCCATCATCGGTTGCAAGGCGTAGTAGCCGACAACGATGCAAAGCAGCGCAGCCAGCGCCAGCGCGAACTCGGGGCCGAAGCGCGAGCCTGCGCCACGCTCGGCGCGACCCCGCGCCAGCTGCAGTCCGATCATGACGAGCAAAGCACCGATGCAGATGCCGATCGTGGCGTCGAGCGAGAAGAGCTGGGCCGCGAGGCGCTGCGCATCGACCCGGGGCAAGCTCGCGAAGAGCAGAGGCGCCGCGACCAGGCCAACGCCCGCCATGAGGCCGACCCAGACGCCGGCCAGGCAGCCGCCGAGCCGGCCCAGGGT
>JALYSL010000163.1 GCA_030854825.1 Pseudomonadota bacterium | reverse complement strand
AGGGTCTGCTGCGAATCGCCGCAAGCGTGACAAAGCGGCACTGCGGGCGCGAATCGATCGGTGACAATGGCCGCATGTGTCGCCTCCTGATCGCCGCCGCGACGCCGCTGCTGCTGCTCGCTCTTGGCGGTTGCGCCGTCGTCGGCAGCACCGTCAAGGTGGCCGGCAAGGTCGCCGAGAAGACCATCGACATCGCCGTTCCCGGCAAATGACCAGCGCTTCATGACGACGAACATCCATTTCATCGGCGGCGAAAAGGGCGGCGTCGGCAAATCGCTGATGGCGCGCGTGCTGGCGCAATACCTGATCGACAAGCAGCTGCCCTTCCTCGGCTTCGACACCGACCGCTCGCACGGCGCGCTGATGCGCTTTTATTCCGGCTACGCCTCGCCCGTCACGGTCGACAAGGTCGAGTCGCTCGATGCGATCGTCGAGGCCGCCGTCGACCAGCCCGGCCGGCACATCCTGGTCGACCTCGCGGCGCAGACCCACGATCCGCTCGCCAACTGGATGGAAGAAGCCGGCGTCATGAGCCTGGCCGACGAGCTCGGCATGAAGCTCTTCTACTGGCACGTGATGGACTCGGGCAAGGATTCGGTCGACCTACTGCGCCGCTTGCTCGATCGCTTCGGCACCGGGCTCGACTACGTGCTGGTGCGCAACCAGGTGCGCGGCAGCGACTTCTCGTCGCTCGAGCAATCGGGGGAGCAGACGCGCGCCATCGGCATGGGCGCCAAGGTCGTGTCGCTGAAGAAGCTGCACGAGAACGCGATCCAGAAGATCGACAACACCAGCAGCAGCTTCTGGAAGGCCAAGAGCTCCGACAAGGACACCAGCGGCCTCGGCCTGATGGACCGGCAGCGGGTGAAGATGTGGCTGCGCGACGTCTATCGCGAGATCGACGAGGTCGGCGTCTGAGCTGACGTCGACGGTGGCGGCACGCCCGCATCGGCATCGGTCAAGGTCTTCAGGAACGCGACGATGTCGCGGATGTCGCCTTCGCTCAGCGTCGGCGCACCGCCGGCCACCGCACCGAACGGCACTTGCCGATTGACGTTGCCCTGGTAGCGCTTGGGCAGATCGTCGAAGTGGCGAGGCCGGCCTGTCTTGTCTCGGCCGTACCAGCGCGCCGGCTCGGTGTCACGGGTCGCGTAAAAGCGCACCGCCTCGGCGAGATCGTGGACGACGCCGTTGTGAAAGAAGCTCCCTCGCGTCGCCACGTTGCGCAGTGACGGCGTGCGAAAGGCGCCGCAGTATTCGGCGCGATCGCGAAGGTCCTGGCGCAATGGCCCGCACAGGCCGAGATCGAAATAACCCGGGTCGGCGTTGCCGGCGAGCGCCCGGTTTCGCGGCACACCGATCGCGATGTAGCCGAAATCGCTGAACAGCGGCGCCGAGCCGTCGGCCTTGGCCTCGCTCGGATGACACGACGCGCAGTTGCCGCGCGCCGGATCCTCGAAGGCAGCGCGCCCGCGGGCCTCGCTTGCGCTCGGGCGCGCCTGGCCCCGCAACACGGCGTCGTACTTGCTGGTGAAGGGCTGGAATGCCGCGGGCGTCTCCTGATAGACCTCGAGCGCCATGACCGCGGCGGCGAACGCATCGGCCGGCCGATCGAAGATGTCGTCGCCCCAGAGCGCGCGAAAACGCGGTGCCGAGTTTGCCGCGCGCAACTTCGCCACGACATCAACCGGCGTCGCGTTGCCCATCTCGAACGGCGACAGCAACGGCAGCTTCGCCTGCTCGTGGACGGACCCGGCACGGCCGTCCCAGGTGCGTCCTCCGGTCGGACCGGCGTCGATGCTGTCGTCGCCTTCGTTCTCGAAGGCGTGCTCGCTGAACGGCGGCACGGTCTGCAGATAGCGCAGCGAAGGAACGGCGCGCAGTCCCGGCGTCTCGCCGTCGGCGCCGGCCAGCTGCACCGGCAACGCGTTGGCCGGGGCGAAGGCATGCGCCGGGTCATGACAAGTGGCGCACGACGATCGGCCCGACGCCGAGAGCGATGCGTCGAAGAACACGTCGTGGCCCAGACGGCCGAGCTCGGCGGCAGAGACCGGGTGACGCGGAGCCACCGCATACGCCGCACCAGAGGATGACGGCGCGATATCGAGTGCACGTTTCGCCTCCGGCGCAGCGACGGCAGGATCGACGCGCCCGCCGGCCACGACGCAAGTCGCGGCGGCGACGCAGTACACCCTCAAGAGCCGCAGCATCCGGTTACGTCGACACATCGAGCCAGGAAATCCGGGAGGTTCGCAACGCACGTCGAGGCTCGGCCGAGACGACGGATGGACGATGGTAGCGCCGTCGCCGCTGCTACGATTCGCCGCCACAGCAACAACGAGGGAGAGCAGGAATGAGCCAGGTTCCGGAGGGCAATCGGTTCGCGCCACCGACTGCGCATGTGGAAGACGTCGCGATCTCGGGCACCGGAGCCCTTGCCGGGCGCTGGACGCGGCTCGGTGCGGCGTTGATCGACGGCATCCTCGCCGGCCTCATCTTCTGGGCGATCTCGATCTTCACGCCCTTCAACGTCTTTCGGCCCGGGCTTCGCGGCGGCCTCACGCTCATCCTCATCGAGAACACGCTCGCCGGCTTCGCGATCTTCCTGGTGCTGCACGGCTATCTGCTGCAGAGCCGGGGCCAGACGATCGGCAAGATGTTGCTTCGCATCCGCATCGTTCGCACCGACGGAACCCGGGCAACGCTGGCGCGGCTGGCCGGTCTGCGCTACTTCGCGAACAGCGTGCTGGCGCTGGTTCCGGTCGTCGGCTGGCTGTATGGCCTGGTTGACGCGCTGATGATCTTTCGCGAGTCGCGAAAGTGCGTGCACGACAACCTCGCCGACACGATCGTTATCAAGGCCTGAGCGCGCCGAACCGCCGGGTTCGTCGCGTCTCTTTTGCATGCGCGTCGCGGCCGCCGAGGACACACTCCTCGACACCCGCTATCGCGTCGAGACGCCGGAGGGCATCGAGTTGGCGCTGGCGCCCGCCGGTATCGTCGCTCGCGGCTATGCGTTCGCGATCGACTTCGGCATCCGGTTTTCCCTCTTCGGCATCGCGGTCGCCGCGCTGAGCCTTCTCGGCGGACTCGGCCTGGGCCTCGCCTTGCTGGTGTTCTTCGCCCTCGAATGGCTGTATCCGGTCGTCTTCGAGCTTTCGCCCTGGGCGGCGACACCCGGCAAGCGCGCCCTTGGCCTGCGTGTCGTCATGGACACCGGCCTGCCGATCACTCCCGCTGCGTCGCTGACGCGCAACCTGCTGCGTGCCGCCGA
>JALYSL010000146.1 GCA_030854825.1 Pseudomonadota bacterium | reverse complement strand
AGAACTGCACGTCGTCGATCAGCAGCAGGTCGAGCGAGTGGTACTTGGCCTTCAGCTCGTCGAAGGTCTTCCTCTGGTAGTTCTTCACCACGTCGGTGATGAACTGCTCGGCGTGCAGGTAGAGGATCCGCGCGTCGGGCCGGTCGGCGAGCAGGGCATTGCCGACGGCATGGATCAGGTGCGTCTTGCCGAGGCCGACCCCACCGTAGATGAAGAGCGGGTTGTACATCTGCCCGGGTGCGCCGGCGACGTGCAGCGCCGCGGTACGCGCCATCTGGTTGGCACGGCCGGGAACGAGCGTGTCGAAGCTGAGCGCGGGGTTCAGGCGGCTGCGCGAAGGCAGCGCGGTCGACAAGGCGACGTGCGCGTTTCGCCCATTCGCCGCAGCGGTCGGTGCGGCGTCGCCCTCGGGCACCCTCGGCCGCTCGGTATGCTCGGAGGAAGGGGTTGCGGTATTCGGTGCGGCGTCGCGCGTGGCCAGCATGATGTCCAGGCGCACTGGTTTGCCCGCAAGATCGGTGAGCGCATTTTCGATCCGGCCGGCGTATTGCGTGCGAATCCAGTCGAGCTTGAAACGGTTCGGCACCCGGATCGTGACCGTGGCGCCGGCATCGCCTCGATCGGCGACCTCCGCCTCGGGAAGGGGCCGAATCCAGGTATTGAATTGCTGGTCGGGCAACTCGGCGGCCAGGCGTTCGCAGCCGCGTTGCCAGAGGTCGGCTCGCATGTGTGGAGAAGTGCTTCTGGAAAGCCATGATTGTAAGCCGGAAATGGCCACGGAAGATGACTTATCCACAGGGAAAGTCCGCGTTGCAGAGGCGCCGCGGCAAGAAGCCGAGCCGGGAGGTCGCCGGTTGACGGACGGCGCGCTTCTTGTTGTAATAGAAGGTTCGCCTCGAGGCATCTTTTCAGCTCAAGAAAACCACCATGAAACGCACCTACCAGGCCTCCAAGGTTCGCCGCGCCCGCACCCACGGCTTTCTCGTTCGGATGAAGTCGCGCGGTGGCCGGGCGGTCATCAACGCCCGTCGCGCCAAGGGGCGCAAGCGCCTGGCCGTCTGAGCGGCCGCACCGAGCGGTCGATGCCTCGGCAGCGGTCTGCGGTCGAGGGGATGGCACATCTCGTCGACTCCCGGGATTTCGAGCGAGTGCTTCGCTCGCCCAGTCGAGTCCGTACCGTGCATTTCGCCGTTCACCACTTGCCGGCCGCTGCAGGCACCACAGGCAGGCTCCCGTCGGCGTCAATGACGCAAGAGTTATCAACAATGCCCGCTCTGGCCGGTGCTCGACCTGTGGATGACTCACCTCCCGAAGGCTTCGGCAGGCGGTTGGGAGTGGTCGTGCCGAAACGCCATGCGCGCCGTGCCGTGACGCGGTCGCTGCTCAAGCGTCAAGTCCACAGCGTCGCGGCTCGATACGCTACCCGCTTGGCCGGCGGTGTCTGGGTCGTTCGGTTGCGCGCGCCATTCGATCGGGCTCAGTTTCCCAGTGCGGCCTCAGCGGCACTGCGCATCGCGGCACGCAGCGAGCTGGACACGCTCTTCGAGGCCGCCGGTCGGACCGCCACATCATGAATGGCTTGACCACACGGGCCCTGATCGCTCTGGTTCGTGCCTATCGACTGTTTCTCAGCCCCTCGCTGGGCAACGCTTGCCGCTTCGAGCCGACTTGCTCGGTCTACGCGCTCGGCGCTTTGAGCAGGCACGGCGCCGGTGCCGGTACGGCGCTGTCGCTCGGCCGCATCGCTCGTTGCCAGCCCTGGTGCGCAGGCGGGCATGATCCCGTGCCCGAGCAGCCGCTACGTCTTTTCACCTCGTTGCTGGCCAGGCAGGCCGGTCGCGTCTCCCCCGCTTCCCCGGACGACGTCTCCGACGCCGCATCGTCATGACCGACATTCGTCGAACCGTTCTCTGGGTGGTGTTCTCGGCCTCCTTGTTCCTCCTCTGGAACGCCTGGAGCGTGCATAACGGCCAGCCGTCGTTTTTCAATCCGGGCGCGCGCTCGGCGGCGACGGTGGTGACGCAACCGCCGGTGGCGAGCGGAGTGGCCCCGTCCGTCGGCGCCGCCGGGTTTGCGACAGTCACCCCGGCCGCTCCCGCCGCCCAGGCCGCGCCACCGCCGGTCGCCGAGCAGGTCACGATCCGGACGGATGTGATCGAGGCCAAGCTGAGCAGCGAAGGCGGAACGCTGAGTCGAGTCGAGTTGCTGAAATACCCGGAGCACGTGGAACGTGACCTGTGGCAGCAGGTCGGGCACATCGGCGAGCAGCTTTCTTCGCTGTTCAGCAGTGAAGCAAAGCCATCGGCCGAGGCGCCAAAACCAGTCGTCTTGCTGGACGAGTCGCCGGGGCGCTACTACGTCGCCGAGACCGGTCTGATCCCGACGGTCGGCAGCGCCGGTCTGCCCAATCAATACACCGCGATGACGTTGATGCCCGGTGAGCGGACTTTGACGGCGGGCCGTGACGCCCTGCAGGTCAGGTTCGAGTCGCCCGTGGTCGGCGGATTGAAGGTCGTCAAGACCTATACCTTCAAACGCGGCGACTACGTTGTCGACGTCAAGAACGAGGTGGTCAACGATTCGGCCACGCCGATCGCCCCCAGCCTGTATGTGCAGCTGGTGCGAGATGGCATTCCGCCGCCGGGCGGCTCGAGCGTCTACTCGACCTTCACGGGGCCGGCCGTCTATACCGACACCAGCAAGTTCAAGAAGGTCGACTTCAAGAGCATCGAGAAACGTGAACCGGGCGACAAGCCCCCCTATCCCGACACCGCCGACAACGGCTGGGTCGCCATGGTGCAGCACTACTTTGCCTCGGCGTGGCTCATCGACAAGGCGGACGGCGCGAAGCAATCGCGTGAGTACTTCACCCGCAAGCTGGAGGTCACCAATCCGGCGACGGGGGCCCTGGCCCACGTGTATTCGGTGGGCATGCTGATGCCGCTGGGAACGGTGGAGCCGGGCGCCGCGAAGACCTTCGACGCGCGACTGTTCGTCGGCCCGCAAGAAGAGAGACGACTCGGCAGCCTCGCTCCCGGCCTCGAGCTCGTCAAGGACTACGGCATCTTCAAGATCCTCGCCGAGCCGCTGTTCTGGCTGCTGACGCAGCTGCACAAGATCCTCGGCAACTGGGGCTGGTCGATCGTCGGCCTGGTGGTGCTTCTGAAGATCGCCTTCTTCTGGCTCAACGCGACGGCGTATCGCTCGATGGCGAAGATGAAGGCCATCAACCCGCGGATCATGGAGATGCGTGAGCGGCTAAAGGACAAGCCGCAGCAGATGCAGCAGGAAATGATGCGCATCTATCGCGAGGAAAAGGTCAACCCGCTCGGCGGCTGCTTGCCGATCGTCGCGCAGATGCCGTTTTTCATCTCGCTGTACTGGGTGCTGCTGTCTACCGTCGAGATGCGCGGAGCGCCGTGGATAGGCTGGATCACCGACCTCTCGGCCAAGGATCCCTATTTCATCTTGCCGCTGCTGATGACGGCGACGAGCTTGCTGCAGACCTGGCTCAATCCGACGCCGCCCGATCCGGTACAAGCGAAGATGATGTGGATCATGCCGCTCGTCTTCTCGGTCATGTTCTTCGTCTTCCCTTCGGGCTTGGTGCTGTACTGGCTGACAAACAACATCCTGTCGATTGCGCAGCAGTACCTCATCAACAAGAAGCTCGGCGTCCTCAACAAGTAGGCACCGCGCGCAGGGTGGCGCGAGAATTCTGGCGATGGATGCGTTGTCGCGCGAGCACGATCCCATCCTCGCCATCGCCACGGCGAGCGGGCGCGGCGCGGTCGGCATCGTCCGCATCTCGGGGCGCAGGCTCGACGCCTTGATTCTCGCGATCTGCGGCCGCCCGCTCGCGCCCCGCCACGCCACGTTCCTGGCCTTTCTCGACGCCGAGGGCACGGCCATCGATCGCGGCCTGGCGATCCACTTTCCGGCGCCGCATTCGTACACCGGCGAAGACATTCTCGAGCTCCAGGCACATGGCGGCGCCATCGTCATGCAGTTGCTGCTGGCGCGCTGCCTCGGCGCGGCCGCCGAGCTCGATGTCGCGACGGGGCAGCTCCGCCTGCCGCGCCTGCGCCTGGCCGGGCCAGGCGAATTCACCGAGCGGGCCTTCCTCAACGACAAGCTCGATCTGGCCCAGGCCGAAGCCGTCGCCGACCTGATCGACGCCAGCACCGAAGCGGCGGCCCGTTCGGCCGTGCGCTCCCTCGACGGCGCCTTCTCGCGCGAGATCGGCGCACTCGTCGACAAGCTCGTCGAGTTGCGCCTGCTCGTCGAGGCGACACTTGACTTTCCCGATGAGGAGATCGACTTTCTCGAGCGCGCCGGGGCCCGCCAGCGGCTCGCCGCGGCGGCGCTGCAGCTCGACGCCGTGCTGACGACGGCGCGACAGGGGGTGCTGCTGCGCGACGGCGTACGCGTCGTCCTCGCCGGCCAACCCAACGTCGGCAAGAGCTCGCTGCTCAACGCGCTCGCCGGTGCCGAGCTCGCGATCGTCACGCCGATCCCCGGGACGACGCGCGACAAGGTCGGCGAGACGATCCAGATCGAAGGTGTGCCGATCCACGTCGTCGATACGGCGGGCCTGCGCGAAAGCGATGACGAAGTCGAGCGCATCGGCATCGCCCGCACCTGGTCGGCGATCGACGACGCAGACGTGATCGTCTTCCTGCACGACCTGACGCGGGTCGGTTCGGCCGACTATGCCGCCGGCGAAGCGCGCATCGTGGAACGGATCGGCGCCGCCGCCGCACGCGTCTTGCATGTCTTCAACAAGGCGGACAGCGTCGACGCCGCCGTGTGCAACGGCGTGAGGCTGGATGGCGCACTCGTCATTTCAGCGACACGTGGCACCGGCCTCGATGCGTTGCGCCACGCGCTGCTCGCACGCGCCGGATGGCAAGCCGAAACCGAAGGCGTGTTCGTGGCGCGGGCGCGGCACCTGGAAGCGTTGCAGCGCGCCAGCGCGCATCTGGCGGCCGCCGACGCGCACGCCGGCACGGGCGACCTCGCGCTCGAGCTTGTCGCCGAAGAACTCCGTTCGGCGCACGACGCGCTCGGCGAAATCACCGGCGCGTACAGCGTCGACGACCTGCTTGGCGCGATCTTCGGACGTTTCTGCATCGGCAAATGACCGCAGCATCCTGACCGGCGGACCGTGAAGGATGACGAATGGAGACGTTCTGCTCGAATGAGGGCAATTCGCCCTCTGTGGAGACCTGATAATTGCGGCCGAACCCGTAACGCTCCGACCCTGGCGCGATGAAGGCGCCGGGAGGCCCGCATGGATATCGACGAGCTCGTCACGGCAGTGCAAACGCTCAACGCGGACGACGCGTTTCGGGCCCGTCTGTCGCTCGAGAACTGGCGCGTCGTCGCTCCCTACCTGGCGCGCTACGAAATTCGCGCCGGCGACCTGCTCATCAAGCAGGGCGATGCCGACCGATCGATGTATTTCGTGGCCCAAGGCAGCTTGCAGGTTTTCGTGACCGGCGGCGCGCCGGGAAGCAGCAAGGTCGCGATCCTGCGCGCCGGCTCCGTCGTCGGCGAACCCGGCCTCTTCGGCGACACCCCGCGCACCGCAAACGTCGAGGCGATGACGCCTTGCGTCGTCTGGGCCCTGCGCGGCCCACGCATGGAAGAGCTCGCGCAACGCTCGCCGATGCTCGCGCTCGAGCTTCTGCGCGCGGCCGGTGCCGTGATGGCGATCCGCTTTCGCGCCACGCTCTCTCGCCAGGCTCCGTTCAGCTGAGGCCAGGCTCGCGGCGCGGTTCAACCCTCCCGAAGCAGCCGTTCTTCGGCCAGCGCCAGGGGCTCGGGCAAGCCCGAGAGAACCAGCGTATCGCCGGGTGCAAGCGTCAGGGAGTCATCGGGTGCCACCACTGAACCGGACGCCCGGCGCAGCGAAACGACCGTCACTCCACGTGCCAGCAGCCCCTGTTCGCCGAGCGTGCCGCTGAGCCCCGTGCCGGTCGACGGCAGCGTCACGCTCAGCAAGCGCGCATGCTGCAGCGCGTCGGGCGTGTCGTCGTCGGCGCCATGAAAATAGCCGCGCAGCAGGCCGTAGCGCGCGTCGCGCTGCGCCTGAACGACGCGAAGCACGCGCCGCATCGGCACGCCGACCAGCGCCAAAGCGTGACTCGCCAGCATGAGCGAGCCCTCGATCGCCTCGGGCACCACCTCGGTCGCGCCGGCGCTGCGCAAGCGCTCGATGTCGCTGTCATCGAGGGTGCGAACGACGACCGGCACCTTCGGCGCATGCGTGCTCACGAGATGCAGGATCTTCAGTGCCGACGCCGTGTCGTGGTAGGTGACGACCACCGCATGAGCGCGCGCCAATCCCGCGGCCATCAGGCTCTGCAGGCGCGCCGCGTCGCCGAAGACGACGCTTTGGCCGGCGGCCGCCGCCTGGCGCACGCGGTCGGGGTCGAGGTCGAGCGCGATGTAGGCGATCTTCTCGTGCTCGAGCAGGCGGGCCAGATTCTGACCGCTGCGCCCGAAGCCGCAGATGATCACGTGCGCCTCGGCGTTGATGGCGCGCCGGGCGATCGTCGTCATCGCCACCGATTGCAGCAGCCAGTCGTTCGCCGACAGGCGCATGACGATGCGGTTGCTGGCCATGAAGATGAACGGCGTGGCGAGCATCGACAGCACCATGCTGGCCAACACCGGCGCCTGCAATGCTTCCGGAATGAGCCGGCGCTCGGTCGCCAGCGTCAGCAACACGAAGCCGAACTCGCCGGCCTGCGCCAGGTAAAGGCCGGTGCGCAAGGCGACGCCAGGGCCGGCGCCGAAGACCCGAGCCAGTACCGTGACGAGCGTGAATTTGAAGAAGACCGGCAGGGCGGTTAGGGCGAGCACGAGCGGCCATTGCCGGAGCACCGCCCCGGCGTCGAGCTTCATGCCGACGGTGATGAAGAAAAGGCCGAGCAGGATGTCGTGAAAGGGCCGGATGTCGGTCTCGACCTGATGCTTGTATTCGGTTTCGGCGATGAGCATGCCGGCCAGGAACGCACCGAGGGCGAGCGACAGCCCGGCCAACTCGGTCAGCCACGAGAGGCCGAGAGTGACGAGAAGCAGGTTGAGGATGAAGAGCTCTTCGCTCTTCCTGCGCACGACGAGCGTGAGCCACCAGCGCATCACGCGCTGGCCGCCGACCAGCAGCAGCGTCAGCAGGACGCCGGCTTTCAAAAAGGCGATCGCCAACTCGTGCAGCAGCGCTTCGGACGACGAGCCCAGTGCCGGAATCAGCACGAGCAGCGGCACGACCGCCAGGTCCTGGAACAGCAGCACGCCCATGACGCGGCGGCCATGCTCGCTTTCGAGCTCGAGCCGGTCGGCCATCAGCTTGCCGACGATCGCCGTCGAGCTCATGGCCAGGGCGCCGCCGAGGGCGACCGCGCTTTGCCAGCCGAGCCCCCACGAGCGTCCGGCGAGGGCCAACGCCCAGGTGAGCAGGGCGTTGCCGGCGACGGCGGCGAGCATCGTCAAGACGACTTGGCTCGAGCCGAGCCCGAAGACCAGCCTTCTCATGCCGCGGAGCTTGGGCAGGTTGAACTCGAGGCCGATGACGAACATCAGGAAGACGATGCCGAACTCGGCCAGGTAGGCGACACCGGCCGGGTCGCCCGAGAGGGCCAAGGCATTGGGGCCGATCAGCACGCCGACACCGAGATAGCCGAGGATCGGCGGCAGGCGAGCCAGTCGGCAGACGACCACGCCGACAACGGCAGCGAGCAGAAAGAGCAGCGTCTGTTCCAGCGAAGAGACCATTCGCACGCAAATCCGAAGGGCAGGGGTCAACCCTAGAATCGGCCGATCCTACTGGACGCATTCACGAACTCCGTGTCATCTCTTACCTCCTTCGACGCGTCGCGCGCGCTGGAGCTCGCCCGTGCCACGCTCGACATCGAGGCGCGTGCCATCGACGGGCTCAAGGCTCGTCAGGGCGACTCCTTCGTCGCCGCGATGAAGGCGATGCTGGCGTGCAGGGGCCGGGTCGTCGTGATGGGAATGGGCAAGAGCGGCCACGTCGGCCGCAAGGTCGCGGCCACCCTCGCTTCAACCGGAACGCCGGCCTTCTTCGTGCATCCCGGTGAAGCCAGTCACGGTGATCTCGGCATGGTGACGTCGGCCGACGTCGTGCTCGCGATCTCGAACTCCGGCGCGAGCGACGAGATCGTCGCCATCGTTCCCGCCATCAAGCGGCTCGGCGCGACGCTGGTGGCGATGACCGGACGCAGCGACAGCGGCCTGGCGCGCCACGCCGACATCGTGCTGTCGAGCGCGGTCGACCAGGAAGCGTGCCCGCTCAACCTGGCGCCCACCGCGAGCACCACGGCGCAGATGGCGCTCGGCGACGCGCTGGCTGTCGCCCTCCTCGATGCGCGGGGCTTTCGCGAAGAAGACTTCGCCCGATCGCACCCCGGTGGCAGTCTCGGCCGCAAGCTCCTCATGCACGTGTCCGACCTGATGCATCACGGTGCCGAGGTGCCGCGCGTCGGCATCGACGCCCTCGTTCCGGACATGCTGCGCGAGATGACCGGCAAGGGCTTCGGTTTCACCGCCGTCGTCGATGCCGGGGATCGCGTCGCCGGGATCTTCACCGACGGCGACCTGCGCCGCTTGATCGAAGCCGGCGCCGATTTGCGCCGGCTCGTCGCGCGCGAGGTGATGCACGCGCAGCCGAAGCTGATCCGCGGCGAGGCGCTGGCCGTCGAGGCGGCCGACCTGATGGAGCGGCATCGGGTCACCGGCCTGCTCGTCGTCGACGACGAAGGTCGTCTGGTCGGCGCCTTGAACTCGAACGACCTGATGCGCGCAAAGGTGATCTGATGGCGAGCCAGGCCGTCGCAGCGAGGCATGGCCTTCAGCCGGCACTGTCGTTCGCGCCGGAGTTGCTGTTGGCGGCGCGCGGGCCCGCAGACGGCATCGCCGCGGCGATCTTCGACGTCGACGGCGTCCTCACCGACGGCCGGCTCTACATCGGTGAAAGCGGCGAGACGTTCAAGGCCTTTTCGACCCTGGACGGTCATGGCTTGAAGCTTCTTGCGCAAGGCGGCATCGTGCCGATCGTCGTCACCGGTCGCGATTCGCCGGCGGTGCGCCGGCGCGTCGCCGAGCTCGGGCTCGAACATGCGGCGTACGGGGCGACCGACAAACTCGCTGCGGCGCAGCCGCTTCTCGAGGCGCTCGGTCTCGACTGGAGCCGCGTCGCGGTGATCGGCGACGACTGGCCCGACCTGCCATTGATGCGGCGCGCCGCTTTCGCCTGCGCGCCGGCCAACGCGCACGTCGAGGTCAAGGCGGTCGCCCGTCACGTCACGACGGCGTCCGGCGGATTCGGCGCGGCGCGGGAGTTCTGCGATCTCCTGCTCGTCGCGGCCGGCCGCTACGCCGAGCTGCTGCACGGCCCGCTTCGCTCGCTGGATGGCGCCTCCTGAAGCGGTCGAGGTCGAGGTCGAAGCCAGCGGGCTCGGCCTCGACGAAGACGATCCCGTCGACCTGTCGTTCGCCGGGCCCGAGCCGGTCCTGCCGGCGGCGCCCTGGTACGCACGCTCGTTCGATCTTGCTTCGGCCTATCTTCCGCTTCTGCTGATGGCGGTGCTGGCCGCCGGAACGTGGTGGCTCGTGCGCAATGCGCCCGTCGTCGACAACCACGCCGCGACGGCGCCGCTGCGTCACGAAGCCGACTATGTGATGACGAACTTCGTGGTGCAGCGCTTCGCGCCGGACGGTTCACTGCGCACCCAGATCGAGGGCGCGCAACTGCGCCACTTCGCCGACGACGACACCCTGGAGATCGACGCCGCGCGCATCCGTTCCGTCGGCGAGAACGGCACCGTGACGCTGGCCTCGGCGAACCGCGCCCTGGCCAACGGCGACGGCAGCGAGGTGCAGCTGTTCGGCGACGCCCAGGTGCTGCGGCCGGCCGAGGGCAACGAAGCCGCGGTCGAGTTCCGAAGCGAGTTTCTGCATGCCTTTCGCAATGTCGAGCGGGTCAGCTCCGATCGGCCTGTCGTCGTGACCCAGGGCAGCAGCGTCATTCATGCCGAGGGCATGGAATACGACAACCTCGCGCGCGTCGTCGAGCTCAGGGGCCATTCCACGGCGACGTTCATGCCGCCGAAGCGAGGTTCCTGATGCCGGGTCGCCTCGTCTTCATCACCGGCGCCTCGAGCGGCATCGGCCAGGCGCTGGCGGCGCGCTTCTACGGCGCCGGCTACCGACTGGCGCTGGTCGCCCGGCGAATCGACGAAGTCGAGCGCTGGGCTGGCGAAGCCGGCATCGAGCGTGCGCGTTTGAGCATCTACGCCGCCGATGTCTGCGACGTCGCAGCGATCGTCGAAGTCGGCCGCGCCTGCATCGCGGCCCAAGGCCTGCCCGATGTCGTCATCGCCAATGCCGGCATCAGCATCGGCTTCGACACGGCGGAGCTGGCCGACCTCGAAGTCATGCGCAGAACCTTCGAGACCAACAACCTCGGGATGGCGGCGACCTTTCACCCGTTCGTGGCGGCAATGCGCGAACGCAGGTCCGGAACGCTGGTCGGCATCGCCAGCGTCGCTGGCATTCGCGGCCTGCCCGGCCACGCCGCCTATTGTTCGAGCAAGGCCG
>JALYSL010000140.1 GCA_030854825.1 Pseudomonadota bacterium | reverse complement strand
ACCAACGGGGGCCGGAGCACTGAATGGACGCGCTCGTCCTCATCGGCAGCTTCTTCGTTCTGATGATGATCGGCGTGCCGATCGCCTACTCGCTTGGCCTTGCGTCGTTGTTCGCGGCGCTGTGGATCGGCTTGCCGCTCGACGCGGTGATGATCCAGATCTCTTCGGGCGTCGCCAAGTTCTCGCTGCTCGCGATTCCGTTCTTCGTGCTCGCCGGCGCGATCATGGCCGAGGGCGGCATGGCGCGGCGTCTCGTCGCCTTCGCCAGCGTGCTGGTCGGCTTCGTGCGCGGCGGCCTCTCGCTCGTCAACATCCTGGCCTCGACGTTCTTCGCTGGCATCTCGGGCTCGGCCGTCGCCGATACCGCGTCGATCGGCTCGGCGCTGATCCCGGAGATGGAGCGAAAGGGCTACCCGCGCGACTTCGCCACCGCGGTCACGGTCAGCGGCTCGGTACAGGCGATCGTCCTGCCGCCGAGCCACAACTCGGTGATCTATTCGCTCGCTGCCGGCGGCAGCGTCTCGATCGCCGCGCTTTTCATGGCCGGCATCGTTCCCGGCCTGCTGCTCGGCCTGACGCTCTCGGTGCTCTGTCTCATCAAGGCGAAGCAGAACAACTATCCCAAGGGCGAGCGCATCCCGCTGCGCCAGGCGCTGAAGATCTGCGCCGAGGCGATGTGGGGCGTCGTGACGATGGTCATCATCCTCGGCGGCATCCTCTCCGGCGTGTTCACGGCCAACGAGTCGGCCTCGATCGCGGTGCTCTGGGCGTTCTTCGTCACGATGTTCATCTATCGCGACTACAAGTGGCGCGAGCTACCGCGGCTGATCCACCGCACCGTCAAGACCGTGACCATCGTCATGATCCTGATCGGCTTCGCGGCGAGCTTCGGCTACCTGATGACGCTGATGCAGATCCCGCTCAAGGTGACCGAGTTCTTCGCCAGCGTCTCGCACGACAAGATCGTCATCCTCGCCCTCATCAACGTCATGCTGCTGGTGCTCGGCTGCCTGATGGACATGTCGCCGCTCATTCTCATCTGCACGCCGGTGCTGCTGCCGGTGGTGAAGTCGCTCGGCGTCGACCCGCTCCACTTCGGCATGATCATGCTGCTCAACCTCGGAATCGGCCTGATCACGCCGCCGGTGGGCACGGTGCTGTTCGTCGGCAGCGCCATCGGGGGCGTCAAGATCGGCACGCTCGTCAAGGCGATGACGCCTTTCTTCGTCGCCATGTTCGTCGTCCTGATGATGGTCACCTACATTCCGCTGCTCTCGCTCTGGCTGCCGCGTCTCCTGCACCTGTGAGCTCGCGAAGGTGAAGTCGTGACGACGATCGTCTACGTGGCCTGTGCCGAGAGCCGCGACATCGCGGTGCTGCGCCTCGACCCGGCGACCGGCGCGCTGACGCCGCTGCAGCGGGTCGACGCCGGCGGCGCCGTCATGCCGCTGGCCGTCAGCCCGGACCGGCGCTTTCTCTACGCTTCGATCCGCTCCGAGCCGTTCGAGGTGGCGAGCTTCGCGATCGATGGGCGCAACGGCGAGTTGCGGCCGATCGGGCGCAGCCCCTTGACCGAGAGCAGCTGCTGGATCAGCACCGATCGAAGCGGCCGCTGGCTCCTCAGCGCGTCGTATGGCGGCAGCGCCATCGCGGTCGGCCCGATCGATGGCGCCGGCGTCGCGCAAGCGGTGTCGCAGACGGCGGCGGCCGAGCCGAAGGCGCATTCGGTGCAGGCCGATCCGCAGAACCGCTTTCTGTTCGCCGCCTGCCTGGGCGGCGGCGTGGTTCTCGGCTATCGCTTCGACGCGACGAGCGGCGGCTTCGCGGCCAACGAGGCCTCCACCTGGCGGGCGCGCGCCGGTGCCGGGCCGCGCCATTTCGCGTTCCATCCGCACCGCCCTTTCGTCTATCTCCTCAACGAGCTCGACGCCGGCATCGACGTGCTCGGCTACGACGCCGAACGCGGTCGGCTCACATCCTTGCAGATCATCGATTCGCTGCCGCCCGGCTTCGCCGGCAAGCCCTGGGCCGCCGACATCCACCTCACGCCCGATGGGCGCTTTCTCTACAGCAGCGAGCGCACGTCGAGCACGCTCGCCGCGTTCGCGGTCGATGCCGGCACCGGCCGTCTCTCGCTCATCGATCACGCGCCGACCGAGGCGCAGCCGCGCGGCTTCGCCATCGACCCGTCGGGCCGCTGGCTGGTCGCCGCCGGGCAGCTCTCGGCCGGCGTCACTGTCCACGCGATCGATGCGGCGAGCGGCCATTTGCAGCCGCACGGCCGCCAGGGCACGGGTGGCGATCCGAACTGGGTCGAGATCGTCGAACTCGACGCGCCCGGCTGAAGCCTAGAGATTCATCAGGCCTGGCAGCACCACGCTGATCCACGGGAACGCAACCAGGATCGCGAGGACGATGATCTCGGCGAAGACGAAAGGCGTCACGCCACGAAAGATCGTTCGCGTCGTCAGGCCGGGGATCATGCTCTTGACGACGAACATGTTCATGCCGACCGGCGGGCTGATCAGGCCGATCTGCATGACCAGCACGATGATGATGCCGAACCAGACCGCGTCGAAGCCCAGGCCGATGACGAGCGGAAAGAAGATCGGGATCGTCAGCAGGATCACCGAAAGCTCCTCCATCGCCGTGCCGAGCACGATGTAGATGAGGCAGATCGCGGCGATCACCGTGATCGGGCTGAGATGGTGGTCGGCGACGAAGCTGCGCAGATCGTCCGGCATGCTCGTGTAGTTGACGAAGTTCGAGAAGATCAGCGCGCCGACGAGGATGATGAAGAGCATCGACGTCGTCCGCGCGCTGTCGACGAGCACGTCGAGCAGGCCGCGCCAATCGAGCGCGCGCCGTGCCAGCGCGAAGATGAAGCCGCCGGCGGCGCCGACGCCCGCGCCTTCGGTGGCGGTGAAGACGCCGCCGTAGATGCCGCCCATGACGACGCCGAAAAGAAGGGCCACCGCCCAGACGTCGCGCAGCGCCTTCAGCCGCTCGCGCCAGCCGATGCGCGCGGCGCGCGGGCCGGCGGCCGGGTTGCGCCAGCACATGTACTGAACCGCCATGCACAGGACCAGCGTCTCGAGCAGGCCCGGCAGCACGCCGGCAGCGAACAGCTTGCCGATGTTGGTCTGCGTCAGGATGCCGTACAGCACCATGATGGTCGACGGCGGAATCAGGATGCCGAGCGTGCCGCCGGCGGCGATCGAGCCGACGGCGAGCTCCTCCGAGTATCCGTTCGCGCGCATCGACGGATAGGCGACGCGCGTCATCGTCGCCGCGGTCGCGATCGACGAGCCGCAGATCGCGCCGAAGCCGGCGCAGGCGATGACGGTGGCCATCGCCAGGCCGCCGCGCCGGTGGCCGACGAAAGTGTGCGCGGCCCGATAGAGCTCCTTCGACATGCCGGCGCGCGTCACGAAGCTGCCCATCAGGATGAAGAGTGGAATGACGGTGAGGCTGTACTCGAAGCCCGACTCGTAGGCCACCGTCGTCACCGAGGCCATCGACGGGCCGAGGCCGCGCACCCACCACAGGCCGAAGAAGCCGACCACGCCCATCGCGATCGCGATCGGCAGGCGCAGGAACGACAGCACCAGCATCGCCGCCAGGGCGATCATCGACTCGGTCATGTGGCCTTTCCCGACTCGGGCGAAGCAGGCGTCTCAAGAGGGCGCTGCGGGATGAAGATCAACCAGAGGTGGATCAAGGCGGCGATCAGGATCATCGCGGCGATCAGGTAGGCGAGCGGCGCGAGCGGGATGCGCAGCACGCTGGTGGTGTCGCCGTAGCCGGCGACGCGCCGGGCGCGCAGGAAGATCAGCACGGCGAGGCCGGCGAAGGCGGCGGCGCAGACCACCTCGGCGGCGATGTCGAGGCCACGCTTGAAGCGCGGCGAGAAGAACGGATCGAAGGTGTCGATCACGATGTGCTCGCGCCGCGCCGAGACCAGCGGCAGGCCGCAGTAGATGAGGGCGGCGAGCAGCAGCTCGGTGACCTCGAAGCCGCCGTTGATCGGCCGGTTGAAGAGATAGCGGCCGGCGACGTCGGTGGCCGTGATCAGCATCATCATGAACAGCACCACCGCGGCGGTGATGCCGAGCACGCGCTGCAGCCAGACGTCGAGGCGCGTCATCGCGCGGTCGAGCGCTTGCGCTCGGCGCGCCGGGCCCAGGCATCGAACGTGAGGTTCATGATCCGGTCGGTGCGCAGGAAGTCGCGCGCGCGCCGCGCTTCCACGGCGTCGATGGGTTTCGAGCCGCCGACGACCGCCGCATCGATCTGCTGGCGCGCCATGCGCTCGATGAAGACGGCGAGGAAGGCCGCTTCCTGCACCGAGCGGCCGGCTGCGAGCAGGCCGTGATGGGCGAGGAGGATCGCGTGGTGGTCGCCGAGGCCGCCGGCGATCAGCTCGCCTTCGCGGTCGGCGGTCGGCAGGCCCGGCCACGCCGGCAGGAACGCCATGTCTTCGAACAGCGGCGTCGCGTCCATGTGCGCGACGACGAGCGGCTGCTCGGCGGCGGCGAGCGCCGAGGCCGCCGGAGGATGCGTGTGCATGATCGCGTGCACGTCGGCGCGGGCGCGATAGACCCAGAGATGAAAGCGCGTCGCCGGGTTCGGCTCGCGGATCCCATAGGAGCCTTCGCCATCGAGCACATTGAGCTCGTCGTCGATCAGCAGCCACGACTTCTCTTCCGCTTCGTCGAAGGCGAGGCCGAGTGGCAGCGTCCAGAAGGTTCCAGCGTCGGGCCCGCGCGCCGTGAGCTGGCCGGCGAGGCCCGACTCGTGGCCCTCGTCGGCCAGGATCCAGGCCGAGCGTGTCAGCAGGCGGCGCGGGTCGCCGTTCATTGGCTAGCGAAGCGAAGGAAGAAGCGCGAGGCCTCAGTGGCCGGCGGCGACCTTCTTCAGCTCTTCGTGGAACTCGGCATACACCTTGGCGCCATCGATCCCCTTGGCGTTTGCCGACTTGATCCAGTCTTGCACCAGCGGCGCGGTGAGCCGGTGCACGTCGGCGACGAAGGTGGGGCTGGCCTCGCTGATCTGCACGCCGGCCGCCTTCATCGCATCGACGCCGACCTTGTCGGCGGCGTCCCAGGCCTTGCCCGCCAGCCGGGCCAGCACTTCGCCCGAGACCGACATGATCGCGTCCTGGTCCTGCTTGGAGAGCTTGTCCCACTTGTCCTGGTTCATGAAGAAACCGAACGACGAGCAATAGAAGCCTCCGGGAAAGAAGGTGGCGTAGTGGACGACCTTGTCGAGGTTGAACGACTTGATCGACTCCGACGGGAAGAAGGTTCCGTCGGCGATGCCCGACGAAAGCAGCTCGTACGACTCGGGCGCCGGCTTGACGAAGGGCGAGGCACCGAGCGCTTTCGCCGCCGCCTCGGCGATGCCGCCGCCGGTGCGGATCTTCAGCCCGGCGAGGTCGGCCACCGAGTTCACGGGCTTCTTCACCATGAACATCTGGCCTGGCCCGTGCGTGAACACGCCGAGCAGCTTGACGCCCTTGTACTCGTTGGCCGCCTGCAGGTATTTCCAGTGGATGCGCGAGTAGGCGACCGAGTTGATCTCGGCCGTGGCACCGGCGCCGGGCAGCTCGGCGAGCAGCGGCAACGGATGGCGCGCCGGCGTGTAGCTCGCCGTCACATAGGAGACGTCGACGAGGTCGTCGCGCACCGCGTCGAAGGTGCCCGGCGCGGCCGACGGATGCTTGGCGAGCATCTGGAACTTGACGCGCCCGTTCGTCGCCTTCTCGACCGAGGTCGCCCAGGCCTGCAGCACGTCGCGGGTCAGCAGATGGGTGGGGCCGACCCAGCTCGACATCGTCAGCGTGGTGGTCTGCGCCGACGCGGCGAACGGCAGCGCGGCGAACACGAAGGCTGCGCCGAGCAGCGCAGAGCGGCGGGTTGAGGTCATGACGGAAGTCTCCAGGATGGCGACGAAGAAGGACGAAGAGGTATCGTGCGGATGGCGCTCTCCGGCGCCGCGGGCTCGTGCTCGCGGCGCGTAGCTTGCGGCTTTCGCCGTCCGATAGTCGATCTCGTAAACCCTCTATGACGACCCCGAATCGCCTGCCGGCGCTCGGCTTCATCGGCCTCGGTGTGATGGGCCGGCCGATGGCAGCGCCCCTCGCCCGTGCCGGTTACGCCATGCACCTGCTCGCCGCGGCGCCGCAGAACGAGCCCGACGCGAGCGTCAGCGAGCTGGCACGCTGGGTCGAGCGCACGAGCGGCATCGAGATCCGCGCCTTTGCGATGGAAAAGACATGAGCGAACCGAAGAAGAAGCTGCGTTCGTCGATCGTCACCGAAGGCCTCGACCGGGCCCCGCACCGCGCCTTCCTGCGTGCCACCGGCGTCGGCGACGAGGACATGGCCAAGCCTTTCGTCGGCATCGTCAGCCAGCACGGCGAGAACACGCCGTGCTCGATGTCGCTCGGGCCGCAGGCCGACGCGGCGCGCCTCGGCGTCGCCGCCGGCGGCGCCACACCGGTGCAGTTCACGACGATCTCGGTCTCCGACGGCGTCTCGATGAACCACAAG
Source organism: Pseudomonadota bacterium (assembly GCA_030854825.1). Next base: position 475 of record JALYSL010000140.1, on the reverse strand, counting down.
GGCATGCGCATGAGCCTGGTCTCGCGCGAGCTGATCGCCGATTCGATCGAGGCCGTCGTGCGCGCCCACGCCTACGACGCGCTGGTCGGCTTCGCCGGCTGCGACAAGACGTTGCCCGGCGTGATGATGGCGATGGTGCGGCTCGATTGCCCGAGTGTCTTCGTCTACGGCGGCGCGATGCTGCCCGGCACCTGGCGCGGCAAGGACGTCACCATCCTCACCGCCTACGAAGGCGTCGGCTCGGTGCTCGCCGGCACGATGACCGAAGCCGAGCTCGACGAGCTCGGCCACGCCTGCGCGCCGACGCTCGGCTCGTGCCCCGGCCAGTTCACGGCGAACACGATGGCGATGGTCGCCGAGACGATGGGCCTCGCGCTGCCCGGCTCGGCCATGCTGCCCGCGGCCTACTCGGAGCGGCTGGCGATGGCGCGTCGCGCCGGTCGCCGCGTCACCGAGATCCTGCGCGACGGTGGCC
>JALYSL010000137.1 GCA_030854825.1 Pseudomonadota bacterium | reverse complement strand
CCTGTCGACCTTGCCGACCGCGTTCGGCGAGAAGATGGTGATGCGGATCTTCGATCCGGACACGACCGTCAAGACGCTCGAAAGCCTCGGCTTCGGCAACCACGACGGCCGGCGCTGGGAAGAGCTCGTCGCCAAGCCGCACGGCATCATCCTGGTCACCGGGCCGACCGGCTCGGGCAAGACGACGACGCTTTATTCGACGCTGCGCCGCCTCGCCACCGACGAGGTCAACGTCTGCACCATCGAAGACCCGATCGAAATGATCCAGCCGGCGTTCAACCAGACGCAGGTGCAGCCGCAGATCGATCTCAATTTCGCCGAAGGTCTGCGCTCGCTGATGCGCCAGGATCCGGACATCATCATGGTCGGCGAGATCCGCGACCTACAGACGGCCGACATGGCGATCCAGGCCTCGCTCACCGGCCACCTCGTCTTCTCAACGCTGCACACCAACGATTCGGCATCGGCGATCACCCGCCTCAACGACCTCGGCGTCGCCCCCTACCTGATCGGCTCGACACTGATCGGCGTGCTGGCGCAGCGACTGGTGCGAACGTTGTGTCCGACCTGCAAGGTGCCCGACGAGGAAGTGACGCGCGAGACCTTGCACGAAGTCGTCAAGCCGTGGCGCCTCAACGGTGGCGTGCGGCCGTACAAGGCGGTCGGTTGCCTCGAATGCCGGATGACCGGCTATCGCGGCCGGGCCGGCCTGTTCGAGTTGCTGACGGTGAGCGACGCGGCGCGCAACACGATCCAGCCGGTCTGCAACGAAAGCAAGCTACGCGCGCAGGCCTTGCAGGACGGACTGCGGCCGCTGCGCCTGGCCGGCGCGATGAAGGTCGCCGAAGGCCTGACGACGCTCGACGAAGTGCTGCGCGCGACGCCTGCCTGGGAGCAGTGACGCCGCTGCCCGGGTCGTTCGGTGCGCATCGCGATTCCCGGCAGCGAGACCCGCTTTGAGAATCAAGAGCGAGCGCGATTTCTGGTCCGGCCTGCTGTTCGTGGTCATCGGCGTCGGCTTTGCCGTCGCAGCGACACACTATGCGATGGGCCCGGCATGCGCGGCGCAGGATCCATGTGCCGCCACTCTCGGGGCGCGGCTGTCGCAGCTGGGGGCGCAGCCCGGCCCCGGCTACTTTCCACTCGGCCTCGGTGCTCTGCTCGCGCTGGTCGGCTCGGTCATCCTCTTCAAGTCTCTTGTTCTCGAAGCCGAGGTCGGCGGCCGAGCCGATGCGTTCGCCTGGCGACCACTGCTCGCGATCGTCGGTGCCATCGCGCTCTTCGGCGCGTCGATCGAGCCGCTCGGCCTGCTGCTCGCGGTCCCCTTGCTCGTCGCGGTCCTGACCCTGGCGGGCGATCGGGCTCGCCGGCGCGCCGTGCTCGGCAACGCCGTCGTTCTCACATGCGGTGCCTGGCTCATCTTCGTCTGGGCCCTCGAGCTGCCGATTCCGCTGTGGCCACGGTGGTTCGGATGACCGACGGCCGGCCGGCTCGCTGATTCACCCGCATGGATCTCCTGCACGACATCGGCATCGGCTTCGACGTCGCACTCGGCTTGCGCAATCTGTGGTGCGCCTTGTTCGGCGCGGCGCTCGGCTCGCTCGTCGGCGTGCTGCCCGGGGTCGGCCCCGTCGCGGCGATGGCCTTGCTCCTGCCGGTGATCGCCAGACTCGACGTGACGCCCGCGCTCATCCTGCTCGCGGCTGTCTACTACGGTGCCCAATACGGCGCCTCGACGACGACGATCTTGCTCAAGGCGCCGGCCGGATCGGCGTCGAACGGCATCGCCATCGACGGCTGCCAGATGGCGCGCCAGGGCCGCGCCGGTACGGCACTGTCCGTCGCCATGCTCGGATCGTGCTTCGCCGGCTGCCTCGGCACGCTGGTCATCGCCGTGCTGGCGCTGCCGCTGGCCGAGCTGGCGTTCAGATTCGGGCCGGCCGAGTATTTCTCGTTGATGGTGCTCGGCCTGGTCGGCGCCGCGGCGTTCGCGTCGGGCTCGTTCGGCAAAGGGCTGGCCATGACCCTGCTCGGCCTCCTGCTGGCGCAGGTGGGCGCCGGCGCGACTCCCGGGCTGCCGCGCTTCACCTTCGAGCTGCCGCAGCTCGCCAGTGGCATCGGCTTCGTAGTCGTCGCGATCGGCTTGTTCGGCGCGGCCGAGGTGATTGCCCATCTCGCTGCAGGAAGTGGTCGCCGCGAGCGCGTGACCGGCGAGATCGCCAACCCGCGGCCGACGATGCACGATCTTCGCGAAGCGTGGCCTTCGGTCCTGCGCGGCACCGCGCTCGGCTCGGTCTTCGGCCTGCTTCCGGGAAGCGGCGCCTTGCTCGCGTCGTTCGCTTCCTACGCGCTCGAGAAAAAAGTTGTGCAGCAGCCGCGAATTCCATTCGGCAAGGGGGCGATCGAGGGCGTGGCCGGACCTGAATCGGCGAACAACGCGGCGGCGCAAACGTCTTTCACGTCGCTGCTCGTGTTCGGCATCCCGGCCAATGCGGTGATGGCGTTGATGGTGGGCGTGCTGACGCTCCGTGGCATTGCTCCCGGACCGCAGGTGCTGACCGGGCAGCCGCAACTCTTCTGGGGCCTGATTGCTTCGATGTGGGTCGGCAACCTGATGCTCGTTATCCTCAACCTGCCGCTGGCCGGCTTCTGGAGCCGCCTGCTGAGCGTTCCCTACGCCCTGGTTTTTCCGGCCATCGTGCTGCTTTGCTGCCTTGGCGCCTACGCGCTCGGCCATCGCACGTTCGACATCTACCTCGTCGCGTTCATCGCGTTCATCGGTTATTGCCTTTTCAAGCTCGGCTGCGATGCGGCGCCGCTCCTGCTAGGCTTCATCATGGAGCCGATGCTGGAAGAAAACCTGCGACACGCATTGCTCTTGTCAGGCGGCGACTGGAAGATGCTGGTGACCCGGCCGCTCTCGTCGGGCCTGCTGATCGCCGCCACGCTCCTGATCGTGGGCGTCTCGCTCCCCGCGGTCCGGCAAAAGCGCGAGCTCGCGCTTCATGACGAATGAGGCGCGCGCTCGCGCTTGACGAAGAATGATTTCAACGCTGCTCACTCACCTTCCGATGACTCAAACCTTCGACTGGACGACGGGCTACCCCTCGATCCGCCTGCCGGTATTCGCCCGCAACATCGTCTCGACGTCCCATCCG
>JALYSL010000124.1 GCA_030854825.1 Pseudomonadota bacterium | reverse complement strand
GAGCGGCTCGCCATCCGCACCAAGCTGCTCGAGGTCTACGCCAAGCGGCGCGACATCAAGGGCTTCGAGCTGCTCGCCACACAGCTCTTTGCGTTGACCCGCGGCGAGGGCGAGGAATGGGCGAAGACGCAGGAGCTCGGCAACCAGATCGATCCCGACAACTCGCTCTATCACGCCGGCGGCTCGCCGGAACGGCATGACGACGGCGGTGCCACTATCGCCGAGCCGCTCGGCGCGAGCACCTTGCCGCAGTCGATCGTGCCGGTGCCGTCGGGGTACGGCACATCGGTTTCCGATGCGACGGTGCGCGACAGCCAGCTCAACGTCGACCTCGACCTCGACAATCCCGACATCGGAATTCCGTCGCAGCCGGTGCCGTTCGACGCGACCGAATCGGTGCCGCCGCGCGGCGGCTCGACCTACCAGGCGACGACGCTGAAGATGCCGCTGACGTCGAACGAGCCGACCGCCGGGGCGGATCATCGCGACGAACCGCTTGCCTTCGATCTGTCCGGCATCGCGCTCGATCTCGACAAGCCGGCCGCCGCGGCGCCGGCGCCTTCGGCCGGCGGGATCGACATGCCCTTCGTCGAAGACGCTGTCGATCACGACCCGGTCTCGCGCAAGATGGAGCTCGCCGAGGAGTTCCAGCGTATCGGCGACAAGGACGGTGCTCGCGACCTGCTTCGCGAAGTGCTGACAACGGCCAGCGGTTCGACCAAGACCAAGGCCCAGGCGATGCTCGACGATCTGAGCTGAGATGTCCGCAACCCCCACGCTCACTGTGTTCGCTGCCCCCCGAGGGGGCGCTCAGTTGGCTTGGGCGCGGCCCGACGCCGACTGAATGTCTGCCCCCACGCTCTCTGCGTTCGCTGCCCCCCGGGGGGACGCTCAGCCGGCTTGGGAGCGGCCCGACGCCGACTGAGTTGCCGCGCCGGGACGCGATGAGAGTCGCGCTCGGCGTCGCCTATCGCGGCTCGGCCTATCACGGCTGGCAAAGCCAGCCCGGCGGCCAGACGGTCCAGGATCGCGTCGACGCGGCGCTCTCGGCGTTCGCCGACAAGCCCGTGCGATGCGTCTGCGCCGGGCGCACCGACGCCGGTGTTCACGCGCTGAACCAGGTCATCCATTTCGACACCTCGTTGACGCGCAGCGACGATGCATGGGTGCGCGGCACCAACCGATTCCTGCCCGACGACATCGCGATCCAGTGGTGCCGCTTCGTGCCCGACGCCTTTCACTCGCGTGCCAACGCGATCGGTCGTCGCTATGTCTATGTGCTGCTCGAGTCCCGAATCAGGCCGGCGCTCGAGCGAGGCCAGGTGGGCTGGAGTTATCGGCCGCTCGAAGCCGAAGCGATGCGCGCGGCGGCCCACCGCCTCGTCGGCGAGCACAACTTCACCGCCTTTCGCTCGGCCGAATGCCAGGCGCCTTCGCCGGTGAAGACGCTGCGCCGGCTCGATGTGTCCCGGCGCGGCGACTACTGGCGTTTCGATTTCGACGGCGATGCCTTCCTGCACCACATGATCCGCAACATCATGGGCGGCCTGGTCGCCGTCGGCAGCGGCGCTCGCGATGCGCAGTGGATGAGCGACGTGCTGGCGTCGAAAGACCGCTCGCTCGCCGCCGCGACCTTCGCACCCGACGGACTGCATTTCGTCGGCCCGTACTACGATCCCATCCATGCGATTCCCGATCGAACACCGGTCATGTCCTGGCTGCCCTGAGCGCAGCGCGTCGTCGCAGGCGAGGGCGTGACGCCGCGCACGCGAATCAAGATCTGCGGCGTCTCGCGGCCGCAGGACATCGACGCCGCCGTCGAAGCCGGCGCGGACGCGATCGGCTTCGTCTTTCATCCGGCGAGCCCGCGCCATGTCAAGGTCGAGCGCGCCGCGTCGCTGGCGCGCGGACTGCCGCCTTTCGTGACGCCGGTCGGGCTCTTCGTCAATGCCGCGGCGAAAGACATCGCTGCTGCGGCTGCCGCGATCCCGAATCTCGTCCTGCAGTTCCATGGCGACGAAGACGCGGCCGAATGCGGCGTTTCCGGCCGACCGTTCCTAAGGGCCGCGCGCATGATGCCGGGCCTCGATTTGCTAGACTTCGCGCGCCATTTCAGCGCCGCGCAGGCGATCCTCCTCGACGCCCCTGCCGAGGGCTGGGGCGGCAGCGGAAAGGTCTTCGATTGGTCGCTCGTTCCACGCGCCGTTCCCCATCGCCTCGTTTTGTCTGGTGGGTTGCGTGCCGCAAACGTCGCTGCCGGCATCCAGTTGCTGCGGCCCTGGGCCGTTGACGTTTCTTCGGGCGTGGAGTCGTCGCGCGGTGTCAAGGACGCTGCCCTGATCCACGCCTTCTGCGATGCGGTACGCGAGGCCGATTCAAGGATCGATGCCTCGGTTTCCTGAGGCGATCCTTCCCATGCTCGACTACCAACAGCCCGACGCGCGCGGGCATTTCGGCCCCTATGGCGGCAGCTTCGTCGCCGAGACGCTCGTCCATGCGCTCGAAGAGTTGAAGGCCTGCTACGACGCGGCCAAGGCCGATCCGGCGTTCGACGCCGAATTCCGCTCCGAACTCGCCCACTACGTGGGCAGGCCGAGCCCGATCTATCACGCGGCGCGTCTTTCGGGCGAGCTCGGCGGCGCGCAGATCTACCTGAAGCGCGAAGATCTCAACCATACCGGTGCGCACAAGATCAACAACACGATCGGCCAGGCGATGCTGGCGCGCCGAATGGACAAGCCGCGCGTCATTGCCGAGACGGGCGCCGGCCAGCACGGCGTCGCGACGGCCACGATCTGCGCGCGCTACGGTCTCGAGTGCGTCATCTACATGGGCAGCGAGGACGTCAGGCGGCAGGCGCCGAACGTTTACCGCATGAACCTGCTCGGCGCGACCGTGGTGCCGGTCGAGAGCGGCTCGAAGACGCTGAAAGACGCGCTCAACGAAGCGCTGCGCGACTGGGTGACCAACGTCGAGAACACCTTCTACATCATCGGCACGGTCGCCGGGCCGCACCCGTACCCGACGATGGTGCGCGACTTCCAGCGCGTCATCGGCGACGAGTGCCTGGTGCAGATGCCCGAGATGATCGGCCGCCAGCCCGATGCGGTGATCGCATGCGTCGGCGGTGGCAGCAACGCGATGGGTATCTTCTATCCCTACATCGGCCACGCGAAGACGCGGCTGATCGGCGTCGAAGCGGCGGGCGAGGGCCTCGAGACCGGCAGGCATGCGGCGTCGATCTGCGCCGGCAGTCCCGGCGTGCTGCACGGCAACCGGACGTACCTGCTGCAGAACGCCGACGGCCAGATCATCGAGACGCATTCGATCTCGGCCGGGCTCGACTACCCCGGCGTCGGCCCCGAACACGCGTACCTGCACGACATCGGCCGGGCCGAGTACGTGGCGATCGGCGACGACGACGCACTCACGGCGTTTCACCGGCTGTGCCGCACCGAAGGCATCATTCCAGCGCTCGAATCGAGCCACGCGGTAGCTTATGCGATGAAGCTGGCGCCGACGATGCGCTCCGACCAGCACCTGCTCGTCAACCTGTCGGGCCGCGGCGACAAGG
>JALYSL010000121.1 GCA_030854825.1 Pseudomonadota bacterium | reverse complement strand
CCGCCCGGCTTCGCCGCGTTGCTCGGCGCGACCTCGGCCTGGCTCGATGCCGCCGGCAGCGAAAGCCGCGATGTCATCGTCCTCGGCGATCCGCGCTATCCGCAAGCGCTTCTGCAGGCTGCCGACCCGCCGCTCATGCTCTACGCCAAAGGGCGGTTCGATCTTCTCAATGCCACGTCGATCGCCATCGTCGGTAGCCGCAATCCGACTGCGCAAGGCCTGGACAACGCCCGGGCCTTCGCCGCGCACCTGAGCCGCGCCGGCTTCGTGATCGTCTCGGGCTTGGCCCTGGGCATCGATGGCGCTGCGCACGAAGGCGCGCTCGAGGGCGGCGGCGGCACCATTGCCGTCGTCGGTACCGGGCTCGACCGCGTCTATCCAGCGCGCCATCGGGCACTCGCCCGCCGGATCATCGCCGGCGGCCTCATCGTCAGCGAATTTTCGATCGGCACACCGGCGCTGCCGCCGAACTTTCCGATCCGCAATCGCATCATCGCCGGCCTGTCGCGCGGCACCCTGGTGGTCGAGGCCGCGGTGCAATCGGGCTCGCTCATCACGGCCCGCCTGGCCGCCGACAACGGCCGTGACGTGTTTGCGATTCCGGGCTCCATCCATTCGCCGCAGGCGCGTGGCTGCCACGCCTTGATCAAGCAGGGCGCCAAGCTCGTCGACGCCGCTGCCGACATCGTCGAGGAATACGCCACGGCGCCCGTCGCACGCGGGCTGCCGGGCTCGACCGACCGGCCGGCCGACGCCGGCAAGGAAGACCCACTGCTCGCGGCGCTCGGCTTCGATCCGATGGGCCTCGACGCGCTTGTCGCCCGCACCGGCATGGCTGCCTCGGAGCTCGCCGCCCGCTTGCTCGAGCTCGAGCTGGCCGGGCACGTCGCCCGGCTGCCCGGCCAGATATTCCAAAGGCTGGAACGGGCCTGATTCCTGCCCCGTTCATCCGCAACAGTGTCTCGAAAAGGGGCGCTCGGGTATAGTCATTTCATGTTCGATGTCCTCGTGTACCTCTACGAGAACTACTGGCGCCCCGACGCGTGCCCCGAGCATGGTCAGCTCACCAGAAAGCTCACCTCGGTCGGCTTCGAATCGGAAGAGATCGAGGATGCCCTGACCTGGCTGGACGGCGTCGCCGCCGCCGCCGAAGCCCGCGTCGGCGACCAGCAGCAAGACAGCATCCGCGTCTTCACGGCGGCCGAGCTCGAGCACCTGGGCGAGCAATCGATCGGCTTCATCACCTTCCTCGAGTCGGCCGGTGTACTGCCACCGCCGATGCGCGAGATGGTGATCGATCGCGCCAGCGCCATCCCGGGCGGCCCGCTCGATCTCGAAGACCTGAAGATCATCGTCCTGATGGTGTTCTGGAGCCTGGGCGAAGAGCCCGACGCTCTGATCCTCGACGAATTGTTCGTCGACGAGGCAGACCGCCTAATCCATTAGCTCAGCAGGCGGCTCGGGTCGCCGTCGAGCTTGGCCATTGCGCTGCGCGTCGCCCGCACGGTGAGCGCTTCTTCCTGCGCCGGCACCAGCAAGCCGGCCTGCAGGAAAGCGGCCAGGCGATGCTGCTGAAAGAGCACGCCACGGCCCTGCGGCGAGACGAACAGCGTCAATTGCTTGCGCATGCCCTGCCAGGCCAGCTGCACCGCTTCGTTGCGATTGCGGTAATCGAGCATGTACCAGCTGCCGACCTGCAGCTCACGCGCCCACGACAGCATGGCCGGCGTCGGCATCGAGCCGCCTTCGGCAACGACTTCGAGCTCCGAGCTTTCATGGCCGGACAGGTCCATGACCAGCGATTCGTCGATGTCGACCTGCTCGGCTTCGGGCAGCAGCTCCTCGAGCGTCTCGAGCCGCGCCATCAGCTCTTCGAGGCGCTCGTGCGAAATGGCGGCGGCCTTCGCGGTGAACGCCGCGGCGAGCGAGTTGTTGAGGCGCTGGATGTGCTCGTCCTGCTTGGGCAGCGGGATGCCGGCGTCGTCCATGCCCTCGCGCAAGGTCTTCAGCAGGGGCGGCAGGCGTCGGATCACTTCGGCGCGCTCGGCCCGCGAGACCTTGGCGCTGGCCGACCAGATCAGGTCGGCAGCGGCGCGCTTCATGTCCTTGGTGGAATCGGGGCTGCCGGACTTGACGGCGGTGGTGGCCAGCACGTCGGCCCAGACGTGGAAGAGGAACTCGCGCACGCCCTCTTGCACGGGCACGTCGTTGAGCATCTTGCGCAGCTCGATCGTGTACTGGATCGCCATCGTCTCGCGTTGCTCGACCTGGGCGGCCAGCGAGACACCTTTCTTCGATGCCTCGTTCTCGTTCTTGAAATAGTGCTCGAGGAATTTCTCGAACTCGGTGAGGACGGTCTGGAAGACGCGGCGGCCCGTGTCGGGATAGGCCTCGACCACCTGGACGACGCGCTTGATCTCCTTTTCCAGCAGGTCGCCGACGACGCGGCTGCTCGAGTCGAAGCCCATCACGCAGGAGCCCATGCGGTCGATCAGCCGGCGCGCCGGGTGCTCGACGGTGGCGAAGAAATCGGGCTCAGAGACGGCGACGCGCAGCACCGGCATCTGCAGTCGCGCGAACCAGACGCGCACCGTCGCCGGAATCGCGTCTTCCATCAGGATGCTTTGAAAGAGCAAGGCGACGATCTCGATGGTCGCGCGCTCGACCGGCGTGGTCGCGGCCGCCTTCAACGCCTGCTTGCGCTGGTGCAGTTCCTCGAGCAGGGCCGGCGTGCCGACCGCCCCGACACCCCCGCTCAATGCCGCGGCCGAGGCCGTGGCGAGGCGACGGCCGACCGCTTCCTGCGCTTCGGCGATGGCCGCGTTGAGACGCGGCGATGCCACGGCCGTCGAGTGCGAGGTGTTGGCGAAGTCCGGGAGTTGCCGGCTGACCAGCCGGTTCAGGCGTCCGAGCACGGCTTCGGCCTGATCGGGGCTGCGCGCCAGACCGGCGGCGCGGGTCATCATCCGCGTTTCCTCGTTGACTTCGTGCGGCTCCTTGGCCGCCTTCATCACCGAGTACTGGAAGTCGGAAGCGCCGCTCGCGGCGGTGCCCGTCGGCGTGCCGAAGCCGCCGGTCGAGCCCGAGCGCGAAGAGCCGCCGCTGATCGGCCCTGAGCCGTCGCTCGAGCGACGAATGAATGGCCGCAGATCGACCTCCGGCAGCACGTGGCGCTGCAACAGGAAGCGGTTGGTCTCGTGATACGCCTCTTCGGCGAAATGCGAGAACTCGTCGTGCAGAACCGTGTGCAGGAGGCGCCAGGCGTCGAAGCCGAGCGGCGCCGCCAGCCACGAGTTGGTGACGACGCGGGCCAGCACGTGCGGGCGCAGGATGTCGTTGGTGTCGAGCTCTTCGCGGCTCTCGAGCACGTTCATGCGCGAGCGCAGATCGGTGAACTCCCAGGAGGCGCGATCCATCATCGCCAGCGCCAGGCGCGAGCTGAGGATCTCGTGCTCGATGGTGTCGTCGTCGACGAGACTCAGCTTGGTGCTGGCGCGATTGCCCGTCGATTGCACCGGCAGATCGCCGAGACGCGTCTGCGTGACCGTGCCGGTGGCCAGCGTCGCGCGCAGGAGCGTCGTCATGCCCTGCAGCCAGAGGGCGAACGTGCCTGACAACGTGGGGATCAGCTCGCGCCGCTTCATCGCGATCGCCGGCTCGGCGACCGAAGCGG
>JALYSL010000191.1 GCA_030854825.1 Pseudomonadota bacterium | reverse complement strand
TCTACCTGCCCCTGCGAATTGCCGGCGTATCGCGCGCCCGCGCCCGGGGCGACGTGGAAGACGCACTGGCCCTCGTGGGTCTGACGAAGTTCGCGGAGGTCTATCCGCGCGAGCTCTCCGGCGGCATGAAGATGCGCGTCTCGATCGCCCGGGCGATGGTGACGCAGCCACGGCTCCTGCTGATGGACGAGCCCTTTGCGGCGCTCGACGAGATGACCCGGGCCAAGCTGAACGACGATGTCCTGCGCCTCTGGAAAGAGCGCGACCTGACAATCGTCTTCGTGACCCACAACGTGTGGGAAGCCGTGTACCTGTCGAGCCGGGTCGTCGTCATGGCGGCGCGTCCGGGGCGCGTCGTCGACGACATCCGCATCGACGCCCCGTACCCGCGTAGCGACGCCTTCCGCACGACGCCCGCGTACGCCGACCATTGCGTGCACGTCTCCCGTTCACTGCGCGAGACATTGGGCCCTGCAGATGTCGACCGTTGACCTCGACGCGGACATCCCCGCGCTCAATCAGACCGAGCAGCGCCACGAACGTCGCGAACGTCTGCTGACGGTGGCCGCGCCGCTCGCGGTGCTGGTCGTCCTCCTGGTCGCCTGGGAACTCGTTGTCCGCATCAACAAGATCCCGCCGTACCTGCTGCCGGGGCCGCTGCTGGTGCTGCAGACCTTGTGGAACAGCTGGCCGTCGCTCGCGACCTCGCTGCTCTTCACGGTCAAGCTGACCCTTTCGGCGCTCGGTCTGGCGATCCTCGGCGGCGTCGGCCTGGGCACCCTCTTCGCGTTGTCGCGCCGCGTCGAGGTGAGCCTGTTCCCCTACGCGGTGGTGCTGCAGGTGACGCCGATCATCGCGATCGCGCCGCTGATCATGATCTACGTCGACAGCACGATGGCGGCATTGCTTATCTGCGCCTGGATCGTCGCCTTCTTCCCGATCCTGTCGAGCACCGTGATCGGCCTGCGCAGCGCCGATCACAACCTGCGCGACCTTTTCATCCTCTACGAGGCCAACCCCTGGCAACGCTTCGGCCTGCTGCTGATGCCGTCGGCCCTGCCCTACTTCATGTCGGGCCTGAAGGTGGCCGGCGGGCTGGCGCTGATCGGCGCCGTGGTCGCCGAATTCGTCGCCGGTGCCGCCGGCAAGGAAACCGGGCTCGCCTCGCGGATCTTCGAAGCGAGCTTTCGCAGCGACATCCCGCTGATGTTCGCGGCGCTGCTGCTGGTGTCGCTGTGCGGGATCGTGATCTTCCTCGTCACCAGCTGGATCTCGAATCTGGTGCTCGGCCACTGGCACGAGAGCGAACTCAAGCGCGAGAGATGAGCACCCTGGCCCCTGAATCGCCCGTCGTCGCCGCTGCCGATCGGGCCGCTTCGATCGCCGCGTTTCATCGCGACATCGGCGCGATCGCTTGTCTCACCGGCGCCGACGACCTGCGCGCGAAGGCTCGCGACTACTACTGGTACAGCCCGGTCCTCGACCAGCTGCTGAAGGATTGCAGGGCCGACATCGTGGTCCTGCCCGCCAGCGAAGACGAAGTCGTGCGCGTCGCCGCGGCGGCGGCGCGCCATCGCCTTCCCGTCACCGTGCGCGGCGGCGGCACCGGCAACTACGGCCAGGCCGTGCCGCTGCAGGGCGGCATCGTTCTCGAGACGACCTTGCTCGACAAGGTCGTGGAGATCGCCGACGGCTGGGTGCGCGTGCAGGCCGGCGCCCGCCTCGAAGCGGCGCTGGACGCGGTTCGCGCCACCGGCCAGCAGCTGATGATCTATCCGTCGACGATGAGCATCGCCACCGTCGGCGGTTTCATCGCCGGCGGCTCGGCCGGCATCGGCTCGGCGCGCCACGGCATCCTGAAGGAGTCGGGCACGATGCGCTCGATGCGCGTCGTCACCCTCGAAGAGGAGCCGCGCACGCTGACCTTGACGGGCGCCGACCTCGAGCTCGTCCACCACGCCTGGGGTACCAACGGCATCATGGTCGAGCTCGAGCTGGCGCTGGTGCCCGACGTCGACTGGCTGCACACCATCGCGCTCTTTCCAAGCTATCCCGACGTCATCCGTTTCGGCACGGTCGTGCTCGACTCCGGCATCGATGTCTTCCTGCTGAGTGGCGTCGATCGTCGCTTCGCGCCGTACTACACGGACCTGCAGACGTTCTTCGACGGCAGCGCCGATGCGATGTTCGCACTGGTCAATCCGCGTGACCGGGAGCGCTTCGCCGACCTCGCCGCGAGCTGCGGCGGCCGCATCGGACTGTCCGTCACGGATCTCGAACGCCGCAAGGCCGGCCTGCCACCAGTGCATGAATGCGCCTACAACCACACGACGCTGCGGGCGCTCAAGCTCGATCGCGGCCGCACCTACCTGCAACTCGTCGTCCCGGCACCGTTCGATCCCAACCTGATCGCCCGCCAGATGGAACGCTACGGCGACGAGATGCTGATGCACCACGAGTTCGGTCGCTATGCCGGTGGCCCGCGCTTGTCCGGGCTCGTGCTGATGCAGTACCTCGACGAGGAGCGGCTCGACGAGATCATGCAGGAGCTCGTGGCCGATGGCTGCCAGGTGATGAACGCGCACGTCTGCACGCTCGAGAAGAGCGGCCGGAAAGAGATGCGCGCCGAGGAGATCGCCTTCATGCGCGAAGTCGATCCGTTCGGCCTGATGAACCCGGGCAAGGTCCCGTCGCAAAACGTATTCAACCCTGGTCCATGACATCGAAGGAGACGAGATGATCCGCAATTGCATCAAGACGGCGGCCGTCGCCGGTTTCGCCGCGCTCACGCTGATGGCCGCCGGCTCGGCCGAGGCCCAGCAGAAGCTGAGCTTCGCGACCAACTGGAAGGCGCAGGGAAGCCACGGCGGCTTCTACCAGGCGGTGGCCGACGGAACCTACAAGAAGTACGGTCTCGACGTCGAGATCGTGCAAGGCGGCCCGCAAGCCAATCCGCGCCCCTTGATGCTCGCCGGCAAGATAGACCTGATCATGCCGATCGGCCTGATCGCGGTGATGGAGGCCAACAAGAGCAAGTTGCCGACGACGCTCGTCGCCGCCTTCATGCAGAAGGATCCGACCTCACTGATGGCACACGCCGGTCAATACAAGAACTTCGATGACCTGCACAACGCCAAGACCGTCTACATCGCCAAGGCCAGCCAGTTCAGCTTCTGGATGTGGCTGAAGGCGAGCCGCGGCTTCAGCGACGAGCAGTACAAGCAATACAACTATTCGATGGCGCCATTCCTCGCCGACAAGAGCGCGGTGCAGCAGGCGTATGCGACCGCCGAGCCGCTCTACCTCGAAAAGGAAGGCGTCAAGACTGACGTGTTCCTGCTCGCCGACCAAGGCTGGGAGGCCTACGCCAACATGGTCGAAGCCCGCACCGACATGGTCGAGAAGAATCCGGCGCTGATCCAGAAGTTCATCGACGCCTCGGCGATCGGTTGGTACAACTATCTCTACGGCGGCGATCGCAAGGCGGCCTACGCGCTGATCAAAAAAGACAACCCCGAGATGACCGACGACAAGCTCGACCAAGAGGTCGCCAAGCTGCAGCAACTCGGCATGGTCGACTCGGGCGATGCGCGCACCAAGGGGATCGGCACCATCAGCCTCGCGCGGCTGAACCGCTACAACGACGAGATGGTCAAGGCCGGCGTCTTCAAGGCGGGCGACGTCGACGTCAAGACCCTCGCCACCGAGAAGTTCGTTAACAAGGGCGTCGGCCTCGACATCCGTGCCAGGCTGGTGAAGTAGGCCGGGCGGACAAGGAGTCTTCCGTGGCGGATCTGCGCACCGCAGTGCTGGCCAAGCGGCGTGCCGAGATGATGGACGTCATCTCGGCGGCGGCGCTCGAGCAGTTCTCGATGCACGGCC
>JALYSL010000088.1 GCA_030854825.1 Pseudomonadota bacterium | reverse complement strand
TGCGCTCGGTGCGGGCGTCGTCGGCGCGCATGCGCTGGCCTTGGCGCCGCTCGGGCTGCAACCGGGGATCGTCTGGCATCTGCTGCCCCTGGCCGCGGCGATCGCCGGAACATCCGGCGGTTGCATGATGGCGCTCGGTGCCTTCTTTCGTGGCGGCGACCGGCCCCGCCCGCCGACCTTGCTCTGGCAGGCGACGGCCGCGCTGGTGCTCGGCGCCACCCTGGTCGCCAGCCAGCAGCTGGTGATCGGCGCAGCCGGCCTCGGTGAACAGTCGTCATCGGCCAATGCCGGCCAGGTGTCGCCGGCGACACTGACGCTTCTCGCTTCGCTCGGCTCGGTCTCGCTCCTTCTCGTCGGCCTCATCTTCTCGGTTCTCGAAGCGCGGCTGCGCCTGTCGCTGCGCCGCGCCGAAACCGAGCTGCAAAGGCATTCCTACCGCGACGGCCTGACGCGGCTGCCGAACCGCCTGATGTTCGATGGCGTGCTGGCCCAAGCGGTGCAGGCGGCAGACGCGAGCGGCGAGCGCATGGCGCTGCTGTTCATCGATCTCGACGGCTTCAAGCCGGTCAACGAATCGCTGGGTCACCACATGGGCGACCTCATGTTGCGCGAGATCGCGACCCGGCTGAAGCGCTTTTCGCGGCCCGGTGATCACATCGCCCACCTCGGCGGCGACGAGTTCCTCGTTCTCATCTGCGGCAATCCGAGCAGCGAAGACGCGCGCATCTTCGCCGAGCGGCTGCAAGCCGCGATCGGCGAGCCTTGCAAGATGAACGGGCGCGAAGCGGCGGTCTCGAGCTCGGTCGGCATCGCCATGTATCCGGAGCACGGCAGCCTGTCGGATCTGATCGCCCACGCCGAAGCGGCGATGCGCTCGGCCAAGAGCAACGGCGGCGCTTCGCACTGCTTCTTCGAGACGCGCATGGTGAGCGGCGCCCGCGAGCAATTCGACCTGCTGCGCGACCTGCGCCGCGCCCTCGCCGAAGGCCAGCTGCAGCTCCTCTATCAGCCGAAGGTGCACGCGCCCAGCGGCGAGATCACCGGTGCCGAGGCGCTGATGCGCTGGCACCACCCGCAGCGCGGCCTGGTCGGCCCGGCGGTCTTCATTCCGATCGCCGAGCGCTTCGGCCTGATCGGCGCGATCGGCAACTGGCTGATCGAGGAAGCCTGCCGGCAGGCCGGCGTCTGGCGCGACGAAGGCATGCGCATGCGCGTGGCGATCAACCTGTCGGCCTACCAGCTGCGTCATGCCGATCTCGCCGACCGCATCGACGCCGCATTGCGCAAGCACCGCATCAACCCGCAGCTGCTGACATGCGAGATCACCGAATCGGTGGCGATGGAAGACGCCTCGAACGCGATCCGCATGGTCGAAAAGCTCGGCGCGATGGGCGTCAACATTTCGATCGACGACTTCGGCACCGGCTACTCGAGCCTGGCCTACCTGCGAAAGCTGCACGCCGGCGAGCTGAAGATCGACCGCAGCTTCGTGCTCGATCTCGAGACCAGCGCTGATGCGCGCGCCGTCGTCGATGCCGTCGTCAAGCTGGCGCATGCGCTCGGCCTGAAGGTGGTCGCCGAGGGCGTCGAGACCGAAGCGCAGCACCAGATCCTGCGCGCCCTCGGCTGCCACGAGCTGCAAGGATTCCTGTTCGCGCGGCCGATGTCGGCGGTGGCGCTGTCGGCCTGGGCGATGGAAGACGACAGCACGCGCGGCATCGAGTTTCGCGACTCGCTCTACAAGCAGACGGCGGCCGGCGCGCTGCACTGAGTCTCGCCGGCCGGCCCCGGCCGTTCGGGGACTTGGCGTGTTTCCTACAATCGCGGCCATGAATACGCTGGCCTACACACGCGCCGCGGCGCTGCCGCAGATCCTGAAGGAACGCATCGTCATCCTCGACGGCGCGATGGGCACGATGATCCAGCGCCACCATCTCTCGGAAGCCGACTACCGCGGCGAGCGCTTCAAGGATCACGCCAAGAGCCTGAAGGGCAACAACGACCTGCTGCAACTGACGCGGCCCGATGTCATCGCCGCCATCCACGCGCAATATCTGGAGGCCGGCGCCGACATCATCGAAACCAACACCTTCGGCGCCACCTCCGTGGCGCAGGCCGACTACGACCTCGGCGCTTTCGCCCGCGAGATCAACCTGCAAGGGGCCCGCCTGGCCCGCCAGGCCTGCGACCGCTTCAACAGCGCCGACAAGCCCCGCTTCGTCGCCGGCGCGCTCGGGCCGACACCGAAGACAGCGAGCATCAGCCCCGATGTCAACGATCCCGCCGCCCGCAACATCACGTTCGCCGAGTTGCGCGACGCTTATCGCGAACAGGCCGAAGGCTTGCTCGAAGGTGGCTGCGATCTGTTCCTGGTCGAGACGATCTTCGATACGCTCAACGCCAAGGCGGCGATCTTCGCTCTCGACGAGCTGATGGAAGACACCGGCGAGTGCCTGCCGGTGATCGTCTCCGGCACGGTGACCGACGCCTCCGGGCGCATTCTCTCGGGCCAGACCGTGGGTGCCTTCTGGCACAGCATCCGCCATGCGCGGCCGCTGGCGGTCGGCCTCAACTGCGCCCTCGGCGCGGCGTTGATGCGTCCTTACCTCGAAGACCTGGCGCGCCTGGCCGGAGACACCTTCGTCAGCTGCTACCCGAACGCCGGCCTGCCCAATCCGATGAGCGAAACCGGCTTCGACGAAACGCCCGAGATCACCGCCGGCCTGCTCGAGGAGTTCGCGAGCGCGGGTTTTCTCAATATTGCCGGCGGCTGCTGCGGCACGACGCCGGAGCACATCGCGCAGATCGCCGAGCGCGTCGGCAAATACAAGCCGCGCTGCGGCCACCGTGGCACGCTGTTCGGCGAGCTGGAGGCCGCCTGATGAGTGAAGAATGTGCCGCCGTCCCGCCGTTGAAGCTGTCCGGCCTCGAGCCGGTGCTGATCGGCGAAGGGGCGCTCTTCGTCAATATCGGCGAGCGCACCAACGTCACCGGCTCGAAGGTCTTCGCGCGCCTCATCCTGAACGGCCAGTTCGAAGAGGCGCTGAGTGTCGCTCGCCAGCAGGTCGAAAACGGCGCCCAGATCATCGACATCAACATGGACGAGGCGATGCTCGATTCGAAGGCGGCGATGGTCCGCTTCCTGAATCTGATTGCCGGCGAGCCCGAGATCGCACGCGTGCCGATCATGATCGACAGCTCGAAGTGGGACGTGATTCGCGCCGGGCTGCAATGCATCCAGGGCAAGGGCATCGTCAACTCGATATCGATGAAGGAAGGCGAAGCGGCGTTTCGCCAACAGGCCAAGCTGGTGCGCCGTTACGGCGCTGCTGCGGTCGTGATGGCGTTCGACGAGAAGGGCCAGGCCGACAGTTACGAACGCAAGATCCAGATCTGCGCTCGCGCCTACCGGATCCTGATCGACGAGGTCGGCTTTCCGGCCGAAGACATCATCTTCGATCCGAACATCTTCGCCATCGCCACCGGCATCGAGGAGCACGACAACTACGCCGTCGATTTCATCAACGCGACGCGCTGGATCAAGCAGAACCTGCCTGGCGCGAAGGTGAGCGGCGGCGTCTCCAACGTCAGCTTCTCGTTTCGCGGCAACGACCCGGTGAGGGAAGCCATCCACACCGTGTTCCTCTATCACGCGATCAAGGCGGGCATGGACATGGGGATCGTCAATGCCGGCATGGTCGGCGTCTACGACGA
>JALYSL010000085.1 GCA_030854825.1 Pseudomonadota bacterium | reverse complement strand
AAGAAAGCCAGTCTAGCGTCAGCGCATCCCTTCGATTCACAGGTCTTTCGCCCTTGCAAAACGGCGCGGCCGACCCCTCCCTAGAATGCTCCGCTCCCTACGCGAAAGACCTTCCCGATGAGTTCCGGCGTCATCCGCATTCGCGGCGCGCGACAGCACAACCTCAAGAACCTCGACCTCGATCTGCGCACCGGCGAAATGACGGTGGTGACGGGCCCGAGCGGTTCGGGGAAATCGAGCCTGGTGTTCGACACGCTCTACGCCGAAGGGCAGCGCCGCTACGTCGAGACCTTCAGCGCCTACGCGCGCCAGTTCCTCGAGCGCATGGACCGGCCGGCGGTCGACAAGGTCGAAGGCGTGCCGCCTGCGATCGCCATCGACCAGACCAACCCGGTGCGCAGCTCGCGCTCGACGGTTGGCACGATGACGGAGCTCAACGACCACCTGAAACTGTTGTTCGCACGCGCTGCCACGCTGTACGACAAGCAGACGGCGCAGCGTGTGCGTCACGATTCGCCAGAGACCATCTACACCGAGCTGCTCGCGCGTGCGCAGACGGCCCGGGCCATCGCGGTCGCGGGTGCGAGTGCGAGTGCGAGTGCGAGTGCGAGTGCGAGTGCGGAGACGCAAGCCGAAGAGCCGCGCCTCGTCGTCACCTTCCCGGTCGAGCTGCCGGCGGCGACGACCGCAGACGAAATCGAACAATGGCTTTCGGCCAGCGGCTTCACCCGCGTGCACGCCGAGCGCGAAGTCGCTTCGCCCACCGGCCCGCGCAAGATGCTCGACGTCGTCGCCGACCGCTTTCGCATCGGTACCACCGAGAAGGTGCGTGCGATCGAGGCGATCGAGACGGCGCTCAAGCGCGGCAGTGGCCGCGTCAACGTCTACGCCGCAACCGAGAGCGGCGAGCAGCTCTGGCGCTTCTCGACCGGCCTGCATTGCCCCGACAGCGACCTGCGCTACGCCGAGCCGCAGCCGGCGCTGTTCTCCTTCAACTCTGCCTATGGCGCCTGTGAGACGTGTCGCGGCTTCGGCCGTGTCATCGGGGTCGACTTCGGGCTCGTCATTCCCGACGTCAAGAAGACGCTGCGCTCGGGCGCCGTCAAGACGATCGGCACGCCGGCGTGGACGGAGATCCAGGACGACCTGATGAAGTACGCCGGCGAGGCCGGCATTCCGCGCGACACCGCGTGGTCGCAGCTCACCGAGGCACAGCGGCACTGGGTGATCGAAGGCTCGCCGAACTGGAACGGCAAGTGGAACCAGCAGTGGTATGGCATCAAGCGCTTCTTCGCCTACCTCGAGTCGAAGGCCTACAAGATGCACATCCGCGTGCTCTTGTCGAAGTACCGCAGCTACACGCCGTGCCCGGTATGCGGCGGCGCGCGCTTGAAGCTCGAAGCGTTGCTTTGGCGGCTCGGCTCGAAGGAAGATGCCGACTCGGTGCTGAAGCCGGCAAAGCGCTTCATGCCCGTGGGCACGGGCTGGTCGCGCGAGCAGCTCGAGGCCTTGCCCGGCCTCACCGTGCACGACCTGATGCTGTTGCCGATCGACAAGCTGCGCGCTTTCTTCGATCGCCTCGAGGCCGCGTCGAACACCGATGACCACGGCGCCCTGGCGCTGCTGCATGACGAGATCCGAACGCGGCTTCGCTATCTCTGCGACGTCGGCATCGGCTACCTCACGCTGGACCGGCAAAGCCGGACGCTCAGCGGCGGCGAGGTGCAGCGCATCAACCTCACGACGGCGCTCGGCACCTCGCTCGTCAACACCCTGTTCGTGCTCGACGAGCCGTCGATCGGCCTGCACCCGCGCGACATGAACCGCATCATCGAGGCGATGCACCGGCTGCGCGATGCCGGCAACACGCTCGTCGTTGTCGAACACGATCCCGCGGTGATGCTCGCCGCCGATCGCCTGATCGACATGGGCCCCGGCCCCGGCGAGCGCGGCGGCCAGATCGTCTTCGACGGCGCGCCCGAGGCGATCAAGAGCGCCGACACGCTGACCGGCGCCTACCTTGGTGCGCGCAAGCAGATCGGCATGGGCCTCAAGCGCCTGGTCGGCGAATCGACGCCGCGGCTCATCGTGCAGGGCGCGACCGATCACAACCTGAAGGGTGTCACGGTCGAGTTCCCGCTGCACCACCTGGTGTGCGTCACCGGCGTGTCGGGCTCGGGCAAGAGCACGCTGATCCAGGACGTGCTCGCGCCGGCCCTGGCGCGCCACTTCGGCAAGGCCACCGAGACGCCGGGCGCGCACGAGGGGCTGCTCGGTGCCGAGGGGCTCGCCGACACCGTGTTCGTCGACCAGAGCCCGATCGGCAAGACGGCGCGCTCGAACCCGGCGAGCTACGTCGGCGCCTTCGACGAAATTCGCAAGCTCTTCGCGATCGAGCCGCTCGCCGCGCAGCGCGGCTACGGCGCCGGCATGTTCAGCTTCAACGCCGGCAACGGAAGGTGCCCCACCTGCGGCGGCTCGGGCTTCGAGCACGTCGAGATGCAGTTCCTGTCCGACGTGTATCTGCGCTGCCCCGACTGCGACGGCCGCCGATTCCGCGCCGAGATCCTGGACGTCAAGATCGATCGGAGACTGCCCGGCGATGTGATCCGCAGCCTCAGTGTGGCCGACGTCCTCGACCTCACCGTCGCCGAAGCCGTGGCCCTGTTCCGCGACGACCGCGAGGTGATTCGCCGTTTGCAGCCGATCGTCGACGTCGGCCTCGAATACGTGAAGCTCGGCCAGCCCGTGCCCACGCTTTCCGGCGGCGAAGCGCAGCGCCTGAAGCTCGCCGGCTTCCTGGCCGAAGCGGCGCAGAGCGCCAGCTACAGCCGCCAGCCGGTGGCCAGGAAGGGCACGCTCTTCATGTTCGACGAGCCCACCACCGGCCTGCATTTCGACGACATCGCCAAGCTGATGCGCTCGTTCCGGCGTTTGCTGGAAGCCGGCCACTCGATCATCGTCATCGAACACAACCTCGACGTCATCCGCGCTTCCGACTGGCTGATCGACCTCGGCCCTGAAGGCGGCGAGGCGGGCGGCGAAGTCGTCGCCACGGGCACGCCGGAAGACGTGAAGCATCACGCCAACTCGCACACCGCGAAAGCGCTGCGCGATTACGACGTGCAGCTCGGCTTCGAAGGCCACGCCGTCGAGGAAGGCCGGCCGTTGCAGTACGCGCTGAAGCCGGCGCGCATCCGCCGCGCCGAAGACGAGAACATTCGCATCGTCAACGCGCGCGAGCACAACCTGAAGTCGCTCGACGTCTCGATTCCGCGCGGCAAGTTCACGGTGGTCACCGGTGTCTCGGGCTCGGGCAAGTCGACGCTGGCGTTCGACATCCTCTTCAACGAAGGCCAGCGCCGCTACCTCGAATCGTTGAACGCCTACGCGCGCTCGATCGTGCAGCCGGCCGGCCGCCCCGAGGTCGACGCCGTCTACGGCATTCCGCCGACGGTGGCGATCGAGCAGCGCCTGTCGCGCGGTGGCCGCAAGAGCACGGTCGCGACGACGACCGAGGTCTGGCATTTCCTGCGCCTGCTCTACGTCAAGCTCGGCCTGCAGCACTGCGTCGTCGATGGCACGCCGGTGCAGCCGCAAAGCGTCGACTCCA
>JALYSL010000084.1 GCA_030854825.1 Pseudomonadota bacterium | reverse complement strand
GCGCCGTGTCGCGAGCGGCGGCGAGGGCGGCTTCGGCGGCCTCGGGCAGATGCGCGGCATCGGCCTCGAGCGCGAGCTCGCATTCGTAGTGGGCGATGCGCGAAGCGAACGAACCGGCGCCGCTTTTCTCGAGCTGGCGGCCGATCTCGACGGCGGCACGCCAGTCGCGTGCCCGCTCGTGCAGGTCGAGCAGCGCCAGGCGCGCTTCGGTGTCGAAGGCCGTTCCGGACAGGGCCTTGAAGGCTTCCTCGGCTCGATCGAAAAGTCCCGCTTTCATGAAGTCCTGCGCCAGCGCATGCTGCGCCCGGTCGCGATCGTTCTTCGGCAGATCGGCACGGCCGAGCAGATGCTGGTGTACGCGCACCGCACGCTCGTACTCGCCGCGGCGGCGAAACAGATCGCCGAGCGCGAAATGCAGGTCGGAGGTATCCGGATCCTGCTGCACGGCTTCGATGAAGGCGTCGATCGCCTTGTCGTGCTGCTCGTTGAGAAGAAAGTTGAGGCCCTTGTAGTAGACCTTCGGCGAGTCCTTCTGTTCACGTCGGCCTTGCCGCGCATCGAGCCGCAAGGCGATCCAGCCGAGGATGAAGCCGAGCCCGAAGGCGAGCGGCACCCAGATCAGCCACTGCGGCTCAAAGTCCATCGCGCGGCGGGTGGGTGAGGGCGGCCTCGCCCGCCGTCGAGGTCGTCACCGGATGAACGGCAGGCATCGGCACACGCGCCGCTTCGCGACGAGCGATGCGGCGGTGTCGCCACCAGCTCGGCACCATCGCAAAGATGCCGAAGGCGCAACCGAGACCGAATGCGGCGAGGACGATGAAGACCATCGGCGCACGCCATTCCTGGCCGAAGAACCAGTGGATGCTCGACTCGTGTTGGTTGTTCAGCGCGAACGCGAAGAGCGTGAAGAAGACGGCGGCGCGGATCAGCCAGACGAGGTAGCGCATCGCGTCGGCGGGCCGGCTGCTACTCGGCGCCTGGGCTCCGCGCTGTCCCCTCTGCGGCGGGCTCACCGCGCATCGCGCCAACGCGCGCGTCGACCGCTTCGCGCAGCGCCTTGCCCGGCTTGAAATGCGGCACCAGCTTTTCCGAGATGACCACTTGCTCGCCCGAGCGCGGATTGCGCCCGACCCGCGGCGGTCGCCGGTTGATCGAGAAGCTGCCGAAGCCGCGGATCTCGATGCGGTGGCCGCGCGACAGCGCCGAGGCCATCGCATCGAGGATCGTCTTCACCGCGAATTCCGTGTCGCGGTGCGTCAGCTGGCCGAATCGCTCGGCCAGCTGCGCGACGAGGTCGGATCGCGTCACGCCGTACCTGCCTTGTCAGCAGCGACCGTTCAGCTCGGCGGGTTCTGGTTGTCGAGCTTGGCGCGAAGCAGCGCCCCCAGGCTGGTCGTACCGGCGTTCTCGCGCTCGCTGGCCTGCTGCAGGCGCTGCATGCCTTCCTGAGCGTCCGCGTTGTCCTTGGCCTTGATCGAGAGCTGGATCGAACGCGCCTTGCGGTCAACGTTGATGATCATGGCGTTGACTTCGTCGCCTTCCTTCAGCACGTTGCGCGCGTCTTCGACGCGGTCGCGGCTGATTTCGGAAGCGCGCAGGTAGCCCGTGATGTCGTCGTTGAGCTGAATCTCGGCGCCGCGCGCGTCGACCGTCTTCACCTTGCCGGTGACGAGGGCGCCGCGATCGTTGACCGAGCTGTAGCTCGTGAACGGATCGGAATCGAGCTGCTTGATGCCGAGCGAGATGCGCTCGCGGTCGACGTCGACCGCCAGCACGATCGCCTCGACGTCCTGGCCCTTCTTGTAGTTGCGCACCGCGGTTTCGCCCGGCTCGTTCCACGACAGGTCGGACAGATGCACGAGGCCGTCGATGCCGGCCGCAAGACCCACGAACACGCCGAAGTCGGTGATCGACTTGACGGGTCCCTTGACGCGGTCGCCGCGCTGCACCGTGGCCGAGAACTCTTCCCACGGGTTGGCCTTGCACTGCTTCATGCCGAGACTGATGCGGCGCTTTTCCTCGTCGATTTCGAGCACCATGACTTCGACTTCCTCGCCCAGCGAGACCATCTTCGAAGGCGCGACGTTCTTGTTCGTCCAGTCCATTTCCGAGACGTGGACCAGACCCTCAATGCCCGGCTCGATCTCGACGAACGCGCCGTAGTCGGCGATGTTCGTGACCTTGCCGAACAGGCGCGTGCTCTGCGGGTAGCGGCGCGACACGCCATGCCAGGGATCGTCACCCAACTGCTTGATGCCGAGCGAGACGCGGTTCTTCTCGGCGTCGAACTTGAGCACCTTGGCGTCGAGCTCCTGGCCGACCTGAACGACTTCGCTCGGGTGGCGGACACGGCGCCAGGCCATGTCGGTGATGTGTAGCAGGCCGTCGATGCCGCCGAGGTCGACGAAGGCGCCGTACTCGGTGATGTTCTTGACCACGCCGTGGACGATCGCGCCTTCGCGCAGCGTCTCCATCAGCTTGGCGCGCTCTTCGCCCATCGAAGCCTCGACGACAGCGCGGCGCGACAGCACGACGTTGTTGCGCTTGCGGTCGAGCTTGATGACCTTGAACTCCATCGTCTTGCCCTCGAACGGGCTCATGTCCTTGACCGGACGCGTGTCGAGCAGCGAGCCGGGCAGGAAGGCGCGAATGCCGTTGACCAGCACCGTGAGGCCGCCCTTGACCTTGCCGTTCACCGTGCCGGTGACGAACTCGCCCGACTCGAGCGAGTTCTCGAGCGAGAGCCAGGAGGCGAGGCGCTTGGCCTTGTCGCGCGACAGGATGGTGTCGCCGTAACCGTTTTCGACGGCGTCGATGGCGACCGAGACGAAATCGCCGGGCTGGACTTCCAGTTCGCCGATGTCGTTCTTGAACTCTTCGATCGGAACGTAGGCTTCGGACTTCAGACCGGCATTGACGACGACGAAGTTGTGCTCGACCCGGATCACTTCGGCGGTGATGACCTCGCCGGTGCGCATTTCCGCCTTCTTGAGCGAGTCTTCGAACATCGCGGCGAAAGAGTCGGGGGCGAAGACTTCGGGCGCACGCGGCGCGGCAACTTGAGCTTCAGACATGTGCTTGAATTTTCATGCAGCTTGCGCTGCGGGTTAGGTTGTCGATCCGACGCTTCGATGTGCCATGCGGCACGAGGAGGGGAAGCGGC
Source organism: Pseudomonadota bacterium (assembly GCA_030854825.1). Next base: position 3,064 of record JALYSL010000084.1, on the reverse strand, counting down.
GGGCCTGCGGCCGGGTTTGCCGGCCGCTGTCTCACTCGTCCTTCAAACCGGCGATCGGTCGAAAGGCCGGCGCTCTTCCCAGGCTTCGAGCACCACATCGACCGAGGCTTCGATCGAGAGCGCAGAGTTGTCCAGAAGGAGCGCGCCTTCGGCTGGCTTGAGCGGTGCAGCGCTGCGATTTCTGTCGCGAGCGTCGCGCGCCTCGAGGTCGGCACGAAGACCGTCGATATTAGCGGAAATGCCCTTTGAAATCAATTGCTTGTACCTGCGCGCGGCACGTTCCTCGGCCCCCGCGGTGAGGAAAACCTTGAGCGTGGCGTCGGGGAAGACGACGCTGCCCATGTCGCGGCCGTCGGCAACCAGGCCGGGCAGACGCCGAAAGCCGAGCTGGACGTCGAGCAGCGCCGTGCGGACCGCCGGCCAGGACGAGATGCGTGAGGCCAGGGCGCCCACCGATTCGAGCCGGAGCGCTTCGGTGACATCGCGCGGGCCGAGGAGGGTGCGGTCGGCGTCGAAATGGAGGTCGAGCTCCGAAGCAAGGCTGGCGAGCGCCGCTTCGTCGGCCGGGTCGACGTTGGCATCGAGCGCCGCGACCGCGGTGGCGCGGTAAAGGGCGCCGGAGTCGAGGTAGCGGTAGCCGAGTGCTGCCGCCGTGGCGCTGGCGAGCGTGCCCTTGCCCGACGCCGTCGGCCCGTCGACGGCGAGAACCGGTATCGCCGGCCGGCTCGTCGAGGCGACGGCGAAGAGTGTCTCGAAATAGTCGGGCCAGGTCTTGGCGACACAACGCGGGTCGAGGATGCGAACCGCGACCGGTGGCCGGGCCCCGGCCAAGGCGTTGAAGGCGGCTAGCGACATCGCCATGGCCACGCGATGATCGTCGTAGGTTTGCATCGCCGCGGCGCGCCAATGGGTCGGCGGCGCGATGCGCAAAAAGTCGGCACCTTCTTCGATCGCGGCGCCCAGCTTGCGAAGCTCGCTCGCCATCGCCGTCAGGCGATCGGTCTCCTTGACCCGCCAGCTGGCGATATTTCGCAAGGTCGACGGGCCATCGGCAAAGAGCGCCAGGACGGCCAGGGTCATCGCCGCATCGGGAATCGCGTTGCAGTCGAGGTCGATCGCGGCCAGTGGCCACCGGCCGCGGCGGACGGCAAGCCCCGAAGGGCCGGCCTCGATGCGGGCGCCCATGGCGCGCACCGCGTCGACAAATGCGATGTCGCCCTGGATCGAGCCGCTGCCGACGCCCTCGATGCGCAGCGGCGCGTCGGTGGCGGCGAGAGCGCCGGCAGCAATGAAATACGACGCCGACGAAGCATCGCCCTCGACGACGAACGTTCCAGGCGAGCGCGGCCGCTGGCCACTGCGCAGGCGAAAGCTTTGCTCGCCTTCGCGCTCGATTACGACGCCGAATGCGCCGAGCAGGGCGATCGTGATCTCGACGTAGGGCTTGGAGATGAGCGCGCCGTCGACCTCGACGATCGCATCGCCGCCTTCGCCTCGCAAAGGCAGAGCGAGCAACAGCGCGCTCAGGAACTGGCTGGAGACATCGCCGCGGACCCGGATCGGCGTGCCGAGCCGCAGACTCGCGCCGGCCGAAGAAATGAGCAAAGGCGGGAAACCTTCGCGCTCCAGGCAGTCGACGCGACAGCCGAGGCCACGCAAGGCGTCGACCAGGTCGCCGATCGGCCGCTCGTGCATGCGGGTCGTTCCGCGCAGCTCGAAGCTCGCGTCGCTGCTCGACGCGGCAATGATCGCGAGCGCCGCCGTCAGCGGCCGCATCGCCGTGCCGGCGTTGCCCAGAAAGAGGGTCGCATGATTCGGCACCGGACGGCCACCGATGCCGTGGACGACCAGTCGGCCCGCAGCATCCTCGAAGCGGCAACCGAGCACGGCCAACGCGTCGATCATGACGCGCGTGTCGTCGGAGTGCAGCAGGCCTTCGATGGCCGTCGTTCCCGAGGCGAACCCCGCGAGCAGCAGCGCCCGATTCGAGATGCTTTTCGAGCCGGGCACCCGCACTGTGCCGGCGACGCGCTCCAGCGGCGGAACGTCGAGAAAGCGGGTCGTGAACACGAGCGCGCCGGGAAGGCTCAGCGATGCGTATTCGGCGTCGCGGAATTCATCTGCCAACCGGCGCGGGCGTCGCTCGCACTGCGGATCAGCGCTTCGAGCGCTTCGGTATTGCCGGTCTTGACGACATGCTCCATCGCGTCGAGGGCGTGGCGAAAGCGCTGCGTCTGCTTGAGGATCTCTTCGCGATTGGCCATCAGGATGTCGCGCCAGACCTCGGGGTTGCTGGCGGCGATGCGGGTGAAGTCACGAAAGCCGGGGCCGCCGAGTGAAAGATAGTCGCGCCCGGCGGGTTGCCGCGATACCGCGTTGAAGAAAGCGAAAGCGAGCACATGCGGCAGGTGGCTCACGGCCGCGAACGCGGCGTCATGGTTCTCCGGCGTCATGCGCAGCACGTGCGCGCCGATCGAGGCCCAGGTGTCGGTGGCTTTCTGGAGGAGGTCGACCGAGGTCTTCGGCAGCGGCGTCAGGATGACCTGGCGGCCGTGGTACAGCGACGCGTCGGCGTGGGCGACGCCGGCCACTTCCTTGCCGGCGATCGGATGCGCCGGCACGAACGAGCTGATCCGGTCCTTCAGGACGCGCCGTGCCGCATCGACGACGTCGCGCTTGGTCGAGCCGACGTCCATCATCAGCGTGCCGGGCTCGATCAGATGGCGGATCGCCTTGAAGGTCGCTTCGGTGGCCGATACAGGCACCGCGATGAGGACGATGTCGGAACCGGAGACGGCGAGCAGCGCCGACTCGGCTGCCGTGTCGATGACGCCGAGCCGCTTGGCCTGCTCGGTCGTCGACGGCGACTTGCTGTAGCCAACCACTCGACGCACCAGCCCGGCTCGCTTCAAGGCGAGCGCGAACGAGCCGCCCATGAGGCCGCAACCGATGACGCCGAGTTGCTGGAACATCAGGCAGGCGAACGAAGGGTGAGCCGGCGCGTCATCAGTGCGAATCCACGGGGTAGGTTCCGAGCAACTTGAAGAAGGCGCAAACCTCGCGC
>JALYSL010000010.1 GCA_030854825.1 Pseudomonadota bacterium | reverse complement strand
TGCTCGTAGTTCGCGGCACTGGCGCGCAGCGCGGCGGCGGCGGCGCGCTGCTCGGCGCGCAAGGTGCCGCCGTCGAAAAGCGGCCCGACCAGGCCGGCGGCCAGGCTCCAGACGACGCTCGACGGCTCGAACAGATGTGCCAGCGCCGCGCTCTGCTGGCCGGTCGAGGCGCTCAGCGTCAGGTGCGGATAGAGATTGGCATCGGCGACGCCGACCGCCGCCGTGGCCGCATGCAGCTGTGCTTCGGCGGCGAGAATGTCGGGGCGGCGCCGCGCCAGCTCCGAAGGAAGGCTCACCGGCAGCTCGAGAGGCAACATCAGGCCGGCCAGGTCGAGCGTGGGCAACGCCGCGCCGGCGGGCGGCTTGCCGAGCACGACAGCGAGCGCGTGCTGGGCGACGCTGAGTTCCTGGCGCAGCGGCGGCAACAGTGTCGTGTCGCTCGCCAGCTGGCTTTCGGCACTGACGATGTCGACACGTGACACCGATCCGGCGTCGAACGCGACATGCACCAGCTTCAGGTTCTCGCGGTCTTGCTCGAGGATCGCGCCCACCGTATCGATCTGCGCCCGCAGCGAGGCGATGCGCAGCGACTGCAGCACCGCGTTGCCGGCAACCGCCAGGCGCGCCGCATCGAGTTGCTGGCGCTGATAGTCGGCGAGTGCTTGCCGTTGCTCGACCGAGCGCGCCACGCCACCTGTGTAGTCGAGCGTGTAGCTCACCGTCGGGCCGACCGCGAAGTAGGTGAAAGGCGCCGGCTTCGGCAGGTTGCCGAGAAATTCCTCGCCGTATTTCTGCCGGCCGACACCGGCCGTCAGTCCGATCTGCGGCGCCAGCGTTCCGGCCTGCGCGGCGGCCAGCTCCTCGGCCTGCGCCAGCGTCGCCGCGGCCGCCACGAGCGTGCGATTGCCTGCCAGAGCACGGCGGACGACGTCGTCGAGCGCGGCCGAGCCGAAGCGCTTCCACCAGTCGGGCCCGAGCGGGGCACCGATCTCGACGTGCTGGGCAGCATCGCCCCTGGCCGATGCTGCCCCCTCGATCTGCAGAGACTGCGCCGTATAGCGATCGGCCGGCGGCGGCTCGGGGCGAGTGAAGGCGGGGCCGCCGGCGCAGCCGGCCAGCGCCACGATGCAGACCACTGCGGCAAGGCTGGCGCCAACGCGCGAACGAATGCCGTTCATTCGATCGCCATCGGTGCGGCATCCTTGGCGGCGGCAACGCCACGGCGCAGCAGCACCACGAGCGGCACCGCGCACAAGGTCAGCACCATCATCAGCTTGAAGTCGTCGTTGTAGGCAATCATCGCCGCCTGGCTGCTCACCGTGGCGTTGAGCGCCGCCAGGCCGGCGGCGCTGCCGAGCGCGCCCGGCGCCTGCGCGTGCAGCACGTCGTTGAACGGCGTTACCTGTTCGGCGAGGCGCGAATGCATGATCTGCGTGTTGCGCGTCAGCAGCGTCGTGACGACCGAGATGCCGACGCTGCTGCCGATGTTGCGGATCAGGCTGAACACGGCCGTGCCTTCGTTGCGAAATCGCGGCGACAGGGTGGCGAAGGTGATGGCGGCAAGCGGCACGTAGACGAAACCGGTGCCGAGCCCCTGCGCCAGCCCCGACCAGACCACCGACGCGGTGCCCATCTGCAGAAAGAAGCCGGTCATCTGCCAGAGCGAAAACGCGGTCAACGCGAAGCCGGTGGCGATGATGATGCGCGTGTCGACCTTGCCCATCAGGCGGCTGACGATGACCATGGCCGCCAGCGTGCCCAGGCCACGCGGCGCGGTCACCAGGCCGGTCAGCACGACCGGGTAGCCCATCAGTTCCTGGAGCAGCGGCGGCAGCAACGCCAGCGTCGCGAAGAGGACGACGCCGACGACGAAGATGAAGAAATTGCCGGTCAGGAAGTTGCGATCCTTGAACAAGGCGGGGCTGATGAACGGCGCCTTCGTGGTCGTCAGCATGTGGACGACGAAGAGGTACAGCGCCAGGCCGGCGACGATCGCCTCGATCCAGATCTCGCTTGACGAGAACCAGTCCTTGAGCTGGCCGCGATCGAGCATCAGCTGGAAGGCGCCGATCGCCAGGCTGAGCGCGGCGAAGCCGAAGAAATCGAAACGCGATTTCCTGATCGTCGTCTCCGGCATGAAGGTCAGGATGCCGAGGAAGGCGAGGATGCCGAACGGCACGTTGATGTAGAAGACCCAGCGCCAGTTGTAGTTCTCGGTCAGCCAGCCGCCGAGCGCCGGGCCGAGGATCGGACCGATGGTCACGGCCATCACCCAGATCGCCATCGCCTTGGCGTGCTGCTCCTTCGGGTTGATGTCGAGCAGCACCGCTTGCGACATCGGGATCAGTGCCGCGCCGCAGAGACCTTGCGCCAATCGCGCCAGAACGATCTCGGGCAGGCTGCCGGCCAGGCCGCACAGCGCCGAGGCGATGGTGAAGCCGACGATCGAGAACAGGAACACGCGCCGGCGGCCGACCTGCCCGGCGAGCCAGCCGGAGAGCGGCGTCATGATCGCCGCGGCGATGATGTAGGAGGTCAGCACCCACGTCATCTGGTCCTGCGTTGCCGACAGCGAACCCTGGATGCGCGGCAAGGCGACGTTGGCGATCGTGTTGTCGAGCGCCTGCATGATCGAGGCGAGCATTACCGAGAGCGTGATGAGCACGCGATTCGGCACCGCGCCCGACGGCGCTCCGGCGACGGCCGTGGTGCTCACCGGATCGCTACCGCGGTGCTCTTGGCGCCGGCCTCGGCCGCGCCGAAGAGATGGCGCCGGTGTTGCGTATCGACGCTGACGTCGGCGCTCAGGCCGGCGTGCAGCGCAAAGGCGGGATCGATGCTGCGCAGGCGGACACGCACCGGCAACCGCTGCACCACCTTGACCCAGTTTCCGGTCGCGTTTTCCGGCGGCAGCACCGAGAACTGCGAGCCGGTGCCCGGGCTGAGGCTCACCACTTCGCCGTCGAAGGCCTTGCCCGGATAGCTGTCGACCTTGACCGTTGCCGCCTGGCCGACGCGCATGTGCGTGAGCTGGTCCTCCTTGAAGTTGGCTTCGATCCAGATGTCGCCGGTCGAGACGAGCGCGAAGAGCGGCGCCGCGGCGTTGATGTAGCTGCCGACCTGCAGGTTGTCGACGCGGGTGACGACGCCGTCGCTCGGCGCCTTCACGGTCGCGTACGAGAGATCGAGCCTGGCCCGGTCGAGCTTCGCCTGCGCCTGCTGCACTGCCGGGTGCCTGTCGGGCGCGATGTTCGGATTGCCGCCGAGGCTGGCGACGACGGCGCCGATCTGCTGCTGCACGCCGGCCAACTGGGCGCGTGCATCGTCGCGCGCGTGCGAGGCGCGGTCGACCTGCAACTCCGAGGCGATGCCCGAGCCGAGCAGCCTTTGCTGGCGGTCGAACTCGCGCTGCTGGAAGGCGAGCGTGTCCTGCGCCGAGGTGAGCTCGGTCTGGCGCTGGCGGTAGTTCGCCTTCAGCGAATCGATCTGCAGACGCGCCGTCGCGAGTTGCGCGCTCGCCTCGTCGACGGCGATGCGAAACGGCGCATCGTCGAGGCGAAAGAGCAGGTCCCCCTTGTGCACGAGCTGGTTCTCGCGCACGTCGAGCTCCGAGACGCGGCCGGCGACGTTGGCGCTGATCGCGACACGCGCGGCCTGCACGTAAGCGTCATCGGTCGATTGGTAGCGGCCGCCGGCGAGATAGACGTACGCCGCGACGACGGCGACGACGATTGGTCCGAACAGCATCAGCGGCAGGCGCAGACGCTGCTTCCAGCTCCTGGCGGGCCGCGGCGCCGGCACAGGCGGCAAAGGCGGCAGGGGCGTGGCGACGGCTTCCTGCTCGCTGGCGGTCGATGCGTTCATGATTCCTGTTTCGTTGCGTTGCGGCGCGACCGGCTCCTGCCGTCGGCCGGCGGGCTCGAGGCTCGGCTCGCCGCGCGCGCGGTGGTGGCGGGTGCGGCGTCGAGGGCCGAGAGGTTGCTGTCGAGCCGCTCCAGTACGGCGATGAAGGCCTCGCGTTCGGCACGCGGAACGCCGGCGAAGGTCTCGGCCCGGGTGAGATCGGCCAGACGCCAGATCTCCTCGAGCAGCGGCTTCGACTTCGGCGTGAGGTGCAGGCGCCGGGCGCGCCGGTCGTCGGGGTCGAGCCGGCGCTCGAGCAGGCCATCGGCCTGCATGCGGTCGATGATGCGAACCATCGCCATCGGCTCGACCTCGATCAGCTCGGCGAGGCCGGCCTGGCTGATGCCCTCGTTCTTCTCGAGACGAACCAGCGCCCGGCATTGCACCAGCGTCATCGACATCACCGCCGCGTGCTGCTCGAAACGCTGAACGTAGCGGCGGCTCACGTCCTTCAGAAGGAACCCGAAATTCTTCAGTCGGTCCACGTTCGCCGCCATTCGCATGCTGGCCGATGCCGGCCGATATCAGCTCATATTATCACCGTTGTGACTATATCAACGGTGCAAGATCCTCGCCGACCGCGGTGCCGCGATACTGAGCCCATGACCGACGTCGACGTGCATCGCCAACGGGCCGCCGCCAGCGAGCCGCGGCTGCTGCGGGCCGGCTGGATGACGGTAGTGATGGTCTGCGAGGCCTGCGAGAAGCGAAGCAAGGGGCCGAAGCGGCTGGCCGCGAAGGGCCTCGCCAAGGAGCTTCGCCGGGCGTGCCGTGACGCCCGCCTGAACCGGCCGCGCGTCGTGCTCACTTCGTGCATGGGCG
>JALYSL010000003.1 GCA_030854825.1 Pseudomonadota bacterium | reverse complement strand
GCCAAGAAGGGCCGCACTCCGGCCGCCAACCCGGGGTAGCGACAATTGGAACGAAGCTTCGCGATAACGAGGATCAATCGACGCGCAGGTCCTTCTCGGTATTTCAACATCCTGTTAGCGAGAAGGCGGCCGCAATCTGGACATAGGCAAGCTGGCAGATCGAGCTTCGGAATTCAGTTGATGCGTGCGCCGGTCTCGGTGCCACACGCGGACTGCACCAAGTTGTCGCCGGCATCGAGCGCCTGAGTCGTAATCGTGCTGGTCAACGACTTGCCGTCCGCGGCGAGCGCGATGGCGCGGGTCAGTCGCTGCTGCCCGGCAGGGCTGCCGTCGGGCAAGTAGCGCCAGAAGCGCAGGTTGACTACGTAGCAGCGCATCGCGCCGAGCGCGGCGAACTGCACCTGATGCCGCCATCCCGTTAAGATTGCCGTCCGACTCTTCACGTGTTTTTTCTCGGACGCGCCTTGACACACGGGTTGGTCAGGGCTGAGGATCGACGGCCAATGCGAGCTCCATGGCGCGCTCGACGCTCAGCAGGCGGCCCTTCTGCTTCCACGCGTCCACGTCATATGCCTTGGCGTTTTCGGCCAACTGGGTCAAGGCCTGATCTCGCGCCCGCAACTCGGACGGGTTTGCAGCATCCATGCCATGGCGCTCGTACTCCGCTTCGCCGTAGCCCACCAGTTGTGCCGCCGCCGACCATCGTCGCTCGAGTGCGGCCAGCAGCGCGACGGTGTAGGCATACCGGGCGAATACCTCGAATCGAACGATCAGCGGAACGGCAGGCCTCAGCGCTCGTCGCGCAGCCACGGCGTCGTCTTGGAAAAGCAGAGCGGTCGCGAGACAGGCGCTCGTGAAGGCAAAAAAGAGCTGATCGCGCGAGGTAGAAAGGCAAAGCGCGGTGTCGCTCAAGACTGCTATTGCCTTTTGCGTGTCTCCCATCAACAGGGCGATATCGCCAATATTTGAGAGTGCCGCCAGCTTCCAGTTGTCGGCCCCGCATTCGGCCGCGATGTCCGCTACGCTCTCATAGTCGCGCAAGGATTCCGCAAACTGCTTGGCGGCGCGATGCACTCGAGCGCGGGCCATCGGCAACACGGCCCGAAGGCGCCCTGGCCAGATGGGGTCGGTCAGTCGTCGCAGCTCTTCAAGCGCCTCGAGTTGAGCGTCCGACTTTGGTCCCTCACCAACGCCGGCCAGTGCCAGCAGGGCAACGGCCAGCGGCTTGGTGTCGGCTACCTCGCGCAGAAGCTCGACCGAGGCAGCTGCGGCATCAAGCGATCGTCGGGGCCACGAATTCGTTTCAATCGATGCGACCGTGAGCCATAGGCGGCCTGCGGCCCGGGCCGGCGTGGCCGACGTAACGTGAGCAAGCGCGGCTTCACAATATGAGGCTGCTTCGGGCTGCATCCCGAGGAGCAGCCAGAGCCCACGCGAATCGCCCATGAGGACGATGGCCGCCTCGGTCTCATTTGCCATGGCGAAGGCCAATGCGGCACGCAGATTGTCGAACTCCGGTTCATAGTGGGTTAGCCAGACCGCGTCGGGCATCAGCCAGTAGTCATCAGCGGCTCGCGAAAAGGTGTTGCTGACGATCCGCAGATGCTGCGACAGCAACTGTTTCGTCTTGCCCGTGTCGGCCAATTTCTCCAGCGCATATGCGCGTGTCGTCTCCAGAAGGCGCAATCGGACCCTGCTTTCCCCTTCGGCGATCACCATCGACTTGTCGACCAATGTCCCGAGACAGTCGAGACTCGTCCAGCTCTCAAAGCCATCCTCGAAAGCCACTTCCTGCGCGTTCTCGACCGAGAAGCTGCCGGCAAAGACACTGAGCGCGCGAAAAACGGCTTGTTCCTGCTCCGTCAGCAGCCCGTAGCTGAAGTCAAGCGCGGCGCGCAACGTCTGGTGGCGCCGAAGGACGAATCGAGACCCACCAGTCAGCACTTCAAAGCGCTCGTCGAGACGCGACCGCAACCCCTCGAGACCGAGGAGCGGGATTCGCGCCGCTGCGAGTTCCAGGGCAAAGGGCATCCCGTCGAGTCGCGTGCAGATCTCGGCGACCGACTCGGCGTTGGACTCGGTCAATTCGAAATGTCGCTCGGCTGCCTTCGCACGCGCCACGAACAGCTGCACCGCGCCACTAGCCGATACAGCCGCCAGAGTTGGACCCGTGGGCAGACCGAGAACATCGAGCCGGTAGATATGCTCCGTGGACGTTCGCAGTGGCTCCTGGCTGGTACTCAGCAGAGCGACGCCCGGTGCTGTCGACGACACGGCTTCGGCCAGCGTTGCGACGGCGGACAGCAAATGCTCGCAGTTATCCAGAACGAGAAGCAGTGAGAGCGGCCGCAGGGCGTCGGCGACCACTTCCACTGCGGGGCGGCTGGGAGTCAGCGCGATACCAAGCACCCTTGCCACCTCGCCGACGACCAGCTCAACCTGCGCCAGCTTGCTCAGATCGATCCACCAGACCCCATCTGGGTAGTCGTGACGCCATCTTGTGGCGACCGCGAGCGCCAGGCATGTCTTGCCGATGCCGCCGGCGCCGACGATCGACAGGATGCGATGCTGCTGAAGCAGCGCGGCGACGTGCGCCTCGTCGGAGCGGCGCCCGTAAATGACGGGGACCGACGCCGGCAGGTTTGTGATGTGCGCAGTCGTTTGCCTATCCTTCGCCGCCGACGACCCCGAAGCCGGTTCGCTCGCGTCGTCGCCGGTCGACGCCAGCGTGAACTTGTAGCCGCGACCGGGGATCGTGCTGATGGCGTCGGGGCCGAGCAGCTTTCGAATCGCCGAGGTTTGCACTTGGATGTTGTTCTCTTCCACGACGACACCTGGCCAGACCAAGTCGAGCAGCTCGTTTTTTGATACCACGCGGTCGCGATGGTCGAGCAGGACGAACAGCAGCTCCAAGGCTCGGCCGCCGATCTTCACAGGCTCGTGGTCGACCAGGACCAGCCGTTCCTGGCGGCGGATCTCGACTTTGCCGAAGCGAAGGATGTTGCCCATTGAAGCTCTCCGGGAAGCAATGTAGACGAGGCAATGCGCCAGGGCGGTTCGTTTCAAGAGGTCTAAGGATCGTTAAGGATTTCTTAGCGCATCAGACCGACAGTGAGCAAAGCGATTCACCCGGGGCTTCTCACGACCGTCGCCGATGCCATGAGCGTGGGCTTTGGGACGCCCAGGACGTAGTATCGAACGGCTGCTCCGGGTCGGATGCGGGTCTTGGCCGGCTGCAAGAGCAGTCAGTGGGTTGGCCGCGGTGCCCTCGAGAACGAAGAGCAGACAGCTGCCACAGAAGCCAGCCATCCTCGCCGAAGTGCAGTGACTTGACTCTCCGAACTACTCGAATCAAGGCCAGATGCAGGCAGGCGAGTTGATTTCCATCCTCCTCCTCCTCCCATCGGGTAGTCCCAGAAAATTCAGCAAGTCCAGCGCCATCCAAAGGCCCCAGAGAATCAACGCTCTAGTGCTTTTTTTCTTTTCCGCTCGAGTCCACGAACATTCCCACCCGTTCCGAGATCACATCGCAGGAACTTTGACAGGAACTCCAAAATCTGGAGTACTGCGCATCGGAGTTCCTGTCATGGCCAGGCATCGCTTCGAGCACGACGATCAAGCGATCAACGTCGCCGACTCTCGACAACGGCTGAGCGATGGCGACGGCCGGCACACGCCATCACCACGGTCACAAGTCACCATGTAGCAGCGCCTCCGCGTCGCAAGAGCGCTTCTTGTCCAAGATTGCGCGCCGCAAAAGGATCCATGTCGCGGCCATCACGCACAGGGCGATGACGATGGCGACCCCCACACTCACGATGCCGAATGCGGAGGCCACGGCAAGAGCAGCACCGCACAACCCGTTGGCAGCAGCGACTACGACGATCCTCGCTTGTGGACTCATCGCGCCATTCTCTTGAGGAGAGCTTCTTCGTCGCTCGCGGCGATCAGTCGCGGGCCGCTCTCAGTTCGCCTGATTGCCGGCCCGACGAGATCGACCGTTCTCGATCGCCTGGCGAATGGATCCCACCAGGATGGAAACGTCATCGACCTTGCGCATGTAGACGTCGTAGTCGGAAAACCGCGCTCGTACAGCGTCTTCCGAAAGTCCCGTGTGGATAGCGATCGCGACTCGACTCGTTTGCTCATTCGCGCGCAGCTGCTGCGCGACCTCGAAACCACTCATCTTTGTCATAGACATATCGAGAATGACCAGGTCGACCGGGTCCGACGAGACAAGCTGCAGGGCATCTGCCCCATTGGTTGCCGTCAAGACGTTGTAGCCCTCCTCTTCGAGAACGAACTGAAGGACCTGGAGCAGGTCGCCCTCGTCATCAACGATCAGGATTCGAGCCAGCGGCGGGGTCGTCATTGCGTTTCTTGTGGGCTGCATCACGACTTGCGAGTGTCCGAGGAAGCGCGGCCGACGGCAAGCCACGAATGCCAGACTTCGGTCGCAGTTGGCGTTTCGTCGGCGACGAATACCGGCTTGAAGTGGTGTCGGCCACCTCTCCCACAGGCAAGGCGCATGCCGCGACGCGGCAGTCAATTAGGGGGTCGTCTGTCGTGAGCTTTGGCGCGGCAACGTGATCGAGACAGTCGTGCCTGCGTCTGGAGAGGATTCCGCGCTTGCAACGCCGCCGTGGGCATGTGCAATCTCGCGAACGACGAACAACCCCAGCCCGACACTGTGCTGGGCGCCTGGGGTCGCTCCGCGAGTCATGGCGTCGAAGAGCGTAGGCAGCACGTCGGGAGGGATTACGGGCCCTCGGTTGTGGACTGCGACAACAAAGACGTCATCCTCGATCGTCGTCACGATGGACACACCGCTCTCAGGATCGCCGTAGGCGACAGCGTTCGCAACGAGATTTCCCAGTACCTGTGTCAGGCGGTCGTCATCCGCGAAGGATGCTCCCGCTCCGGTTCGCTCATGAACGATCTGAGCGCTCGGGAAGGCCACCCGCAGCTCGTCCAGCGCTTGCGCAACGACAGCGTGCACATCGATCTCGCGCGGCGAGACCTGGATGCCTCCGCCGATGCGGGCTTGAGTGAAGTCCAGGAGGTCTCCGATCAGCCGGGTACTCCTGGCAACGGCGCGGCCGATTCCTTCGACAACGCGTCGTTGCCGTGCGGACAGTTCATCCCGCAAGAGGAGGTCGGCACTCAGGTTGATGGTCGAGAGCGGATTGCGAAGGTCGTGGCTGACGATGCCAACCATTTGCTCGGCGAACAGCGCCCGATCCTCCGCAGACACACGTTGCAGATTGAGCTCCGCCTGCGCAGCCAGGAGCGCGCGCTGGGCTTCGCTTTCCTTCACCAGCAGCTCCTCGGCACGCTTGCGCGCCTGCACGAATTCTTGCTCATAGCGCTGACGATCCTTGGCGACGAAGGCCGCGATCTCATGCCGCACGCTGCCGGAGTCATTCCGTCGAACCGCATTCAGGATCATCGGCACCGTCTGGCCATCCCGAGCCAGCACATCGAGCTTCACTTCGGCCACGGATCCCTGGAGCTGCAGCAGGGGCGACCAGTGCGTCTGATGGAAGATCTTGCCGCCCATCGTCAGCAGATCTTGCAGCTTGCGCATGCCGAGCAGCTCGTCGCGCGAGTAGCCGATCCACCGGCAGAACGTCTCGTTGACGAGACGGATCGTCCCGTCCACGTCGGTAACAAGCAGGCCGCACGCAGCGTGCTCGTAGAGTTGCTCCGCGTCCGGCCTGCCGGACTCCGCCGACATGGACCTACACCCCGAGCGTGCCGAAAAACTCGCGCATCGAGTCGACGCAAGGCCCGGGCGCGCTCAGGTGAGGACAGTGGCCCACGTTCTCGATGAGACGCAAGGTTCCGTTGGGCAGCGTGCGCGCCAGGTACTCGCCGACCGACCGGGGCGCAATCATGTCGTCGTGGCACTGCACGATCAGGGTGGGCGCGGCGAGCTTCGCCACGTCTTGTCGGTTGTCCGAGAGAAACGTGACCCGGGCGAAATGGCGGGCGATGTCGGGGTCGGTCCGGCAAAAGCTGTTGGTCAACTCGACGGCCAACTCCGGTTGTCCCGACGCGCCCATGATCGCCGGCGCCATGTTGCTCGACCAGCCCAGGTAGTTGCTTTCCATCGTCTCGAGCAACGAATCGATATCTGCCCGAGTGAAGCCACCGATGTAGTCCGCGTCGTTCACGTAGCACGGCGAAGGAGCAATCATCACCTGCGCCGCGATCCGCTTCGGGGCCTTGATGCCGGCCAGCATTCCGGTCATGGCACTCACCGAGTGACCGACGTAGATCACGGTCTCGGCGCCTACTTCGTCGATCACCTCCAGAATGTCGTCTGCATAGCCCTGCAGGCTGCCGTATTTCTCGTAGTCGTACGCCTTGAGGTCGGAATTTCCGCTGCCGACCAGATCGAAGGTGACCACGGTGAACCCCTGCGCGAACGATGGTGCAAGAAAGCGCCACATGCTTTGGTCACAGCCGAAGCCGTGAGCAAAGAGGAGGGTTATGGGCCCCGACCCCGTGACCTGCACGTTGTTGCGCTCGCGAACCGCCATTGCCGGATCCTCAGACGCAGCATCGACGCGCCCGTCTGTCCATTGTTCCACGTGAACAGGAGCGTCCGATCGCCAACGGTGCCCGGGGATCGGCGGCCAAGCGCAGCTCATGCACTTCCATTGAGGCGCTCCGGTGCGCTCAGCGACTCACTGACGCTGACGTGAACTGCCGCGGCCGGCCCCACTCGGCCAGCATCGAATCGTGCCGCTACAAGAGGTGTTCAGGGACGAACCACCCGAGAACCATGTCATCGATGCGCGGCCAGAACATCGACTCGGGCTCCGAGTCGAGGACAACCTCTTTCTCGCCATCCGTGGTCAGCCAGGTGCGCCACTGCATGAACAGCAGCTGCTGCAGATACTGGCGATAGACGGCGACGACGATGAACACCGCGGCCAGCATGCAGAAGACGCCGAGCTGGTGCCAGAAGCCGGGAAGGTCGTGGTTCTGCAGCGTGTCGTAGAAGCGGTTGTTCCAGACGCTGAAGCGCACGTTGATCCAGACCGTGCCGAGCGTCAGGGCGACGACGGCGGCGAGGAGGGCGAAGGCGCGCCGCTCCCCCCGAGCGCGCCAGAAGGGCCGGGCGAGCGCCCAGCCCTCGCCGAACGCGCGCCGTGCCGACGCGTGCTGGACCGACGCGTTCTGCATCGCCGATATCCGGCAATCTCGCCCGCAGCGGCGGATGTCAACCGATGCGGACGGGCACGAAGATCTTGCTGCCGTCGCGTTCGATGAGCAGCGCCACCGACTTGCCCGCCTTCGCGACCACCTCGCGCACCTGGTCGACGCTCTTGACCGTCACCCCGTTGACGCCGATGAGGAGGTCGCCCGCCTGCACGCCCGCAGCCGCAGCAGGGCCGGCGGCATCCTCCACGACGAGGCCGCCGTGGCTTCTGGACTCATGCTGCTCCTGCGGCTGCATGGGTCGAAGCGACAGTCCCAGCTGGCCCTGGCCCACGGCGAGATCGGCCTTGGCGAGACTGGTCGCGGCGCCGTTCGCATCCGCCAGCTTCGCACTGAGCTGTTCGTCCTTGCCCTGGTGCCAGATGTCCATGCTGATGACCGTGCCGGGCGCGGACTGGCCGATCAGCGAGGGCAGATCGCCCGAGCTGACGATCGTGTGCCCGTCCACCTTGCGGATCACATCGCCGGCCTTCAGTCCGGCCTTGTCGGCCGGGCTGCCGGGATCGACGTTGGACACCAGCGCGCCCTCGGGCGAAGCGAGCTTGAAGGAATCGGCGAGCGTCTGGTTCACTTCCTGGATCGCCACGCCGAGCCGGGCGTGGCTGGCGTGTCCGGTGGCAACGATCTGGTCCTTGACCTGCTCGGCGACATCGATCGGGATCGCGAACGACAGGCCTTCGTAGCCGCCGCTGCGGCTGTAGATCTGCGAGTTGATGCCGATGACTTCACCGTGCGCGTTGAGCAATGGGCCGCCCGAATTGCCCGGGTTCACTGCGGCGTCGGTCTGGATGAAGGGCACGTAGCCGTCACCCGGCAGCGACCGGCCCTTGGCGCTGACCACGCCGGCGGTGACGCTGTTCTCGAAGCCGAAGGGCGAGCCGATGGCGAGCACCCATTGGCCGACCTTGAGATCGCTGACCCTGCCCATCGTGAGCACGGGCAGATTCTTGGCATCGATCTTCAGCACCGCGATGTCGGTCTTCGGGTCGGTGCCCAGGACCTTGGCCGTGAACTCGCGGCGGTCGATCAGCTTGACCGTCACGTCCTTCGCACCTTGCACGACGTGCGCGTTGGTGAGGATCAGCCCGTCTGGGCTGACGATGAAGCCAGAGGCTTCGCCGCGCATCGGCGTGTCGTGCGGCGTCGCGCCGCCGCCGTTCGGGCCCTGGAAGCGCTTGAAGAACTGGCTGAACGGATCGTTCGGCCCCATGCCGGGAACGCCCGGAGCGGAAGCCTGGTCGTTGTCATCGGCGGCGGTGCGCTTGATGCCCGTGACGCTGATGTTGACCACTGCGGCGCCGTAGCGTTGCGCGATCTTGGAGAAGTCGGGCGCTGCGATCTCACCAGTCGATGCAGTGGCGCTGTCCGGACGGAGCTCTGCCGCGTGCGTGATTGGGCTGAAGGCTGCGCCGCCGATCGCGCCCATCGCGAAGAGCGCGAGGACGAGGCGGGAAGGGGTCATCGAACGTGCTTTCATGGTTGACTCCTGAGGATCCTGAGGACAAGAAAAGAGACAAGACGTTGGTCGGCTCGGGGCACTATCGGGTCGGCTCCTTAGGCAGCGCTTAAGCGCGACCGCTGGCGCACGCCGCGGCCCGAAGGTCTTCGCCGCGGACGAAGGCTTCCTGCTCGGCAGCTCGAAGGAAAACGCCTGCGCGCGGGCATCGGGTGCGGGTTTCATGGTCGGTCGACGGCGTCGGAAGACCCTGATCGTCGGGGCCCGAGATTTAGGCGAGGCTGATGCCCGCGCCTAGTGCGGGCTGCCCGGCGCGAGCTCAGTGCGCGACGGGGAAGCCGAGCGTCACGCGCAGCCCGCCCAGGCTGGCCGAATGGCCGAGCGTCAAGGTCGCGCCATGGAACTCGGCGATCGCGTGGACGATCGCCAGCCCGAGCCCGCTTCCAGGAGCCTGCATGCCCTCGACACGGTAGAAGCGGTCGAACACACGGGCGCGGTCGCTCTCGGCGATGCCCGCGCCACTGTCGTCGACACCGAGCACGATGTGGTCGCCCGCACGAAGGACCTCGAGGTCGATCTTGCCGCCGCTCGGGGTGTACTTGAGCGCGTTGTCGACGAGATTACGAACGAGGATGCGCAATGCTCCCGGCTGGCCCGCGACGCTGCCTTCGTCGGCGTGGGCGAGGCCGATGTCCAGCGAATGAGCCTGTGCAGAAAATGCCGCATCGATCAGCTCCTGGCGGACGATGTCCGCCAGCACCACCGGTTCCGTCTTCACCCCGGTTGCGGCGCTCGCCTGCTGGCGCGCCAGGACGAGGAGCTGCTCGACCAGGCGCGTCGCCCGGTCGATGCCCGCGGTCAGCCTGGAGATGGCGAGTTCGCGTGCGGCGTCGTTGCCGGCCATGCGCAACCCCTCTACCTGCAGCTTGAGCGCCGCCAGCGGCGAGCGCAACTCGTGCGCGGCGTCGGCGACGAAGCTCTTCTGCGCGTCGAAGGCAAGGCTCAAGCGTGCGAACAGCAGGTTGAGCTCATGGACCAGCGGCCGGATCTCCTCGGGGAGGCCGGCCTCGCTGATCTCTGTCAGCTCATCCGCACGACGCTGAGCCACCTGCAGGCGCGCCCGGGCCACCGGCACCATCGAGGCGTTGACGACCCACCAGACGAGGATCATCAGCAGAGGAGCCATCACGGCGATCGGCGCCACCGTCCGCAGCGCGAGAGTGCTGGCCATCACGCGGCGCGGCGCCATGTCCTGCGCGACCTGGATGATCTGAGAGCCGGATTGCATCGAGAAGACGCGGTACGTGGTGCCGTCCGCCGAGACATCTGAAAAGCCGAGCACGCTGCGCTCGGGCAGCCCCGTGTCGGCGGAACGGAACACCTGCAGGCCGTTCGCGGTCCAGACCTGGACGACGAAGTCGGCAACCTGGCTGTCGGCCGGCGACGATTCCGTCGTGGCCACCGCGTTGCTGGGCAGCCCGTTGCGCAGGGCCATCGCCATTTGCTGCATGTGGTAATCGAAGATGACGTCGGCCTCGGCGTGCGCCGTGCGGTAGGCGATGACGACTTGCGCCGTCGCCGTCAGCACGATCGCGCCGAACAGGAACCAGAGCAGCCTGGCGCGCAGCGAATGCGGGGCGGCGATGCGCACCATCAGGCCTTCGGCACCAGATAGCCGACACCGCGGATATTGTGGATCAGCTCCGCACCCAGCTTCTTGCGGATGCCGTGGACGTACACCTCGACGGCGTTGCTGCTCACGTCGTCGTTCCAGCCGTAGAGCTTCTCCTCGAGTTGGGCGCGAGAGAGGACTGCGCCCGGGCGTGCCAACAGCGGCTCGAGCACCGCCCACTCGCGAGCCGACAGCACGACCTGCCGACCGGCGCTGGTCACCTCGCGCGTGGCCGGATTGATGGTGACTCCTGCGCACTCGTACACGGGCTCGGCGCGACCCGAAGCGCGGCGCAGCAAGGCCCGGATGCGGGCCAGCAGTTCGTCGAGGTCGTAAGGCTTGAGAACGTAGTCGTCGGCACCGGCATCGAGCCCTTCGATGCGTTGCTCGATCGCGTCGCGGGCCGTCGCGATGAGCACCGGGAACAACTGCTTGCGGGCCCGCATCGCCCGCAGCACGCTCAGCCCGTCGCGGCGCGGCAGGCCCAGATCGAGGAGCACCAGGTCGTAGTTCTGCGCCCGAAGCGCACCATCGGCCATCTCGCCGTCCTTGGCCCAGTCGACAGCGTAGTGCTGAGCTCGAAGCAGGTCGAGGACTGCCTCGCCGATCATCGTGTCGTCTTCCACCAGCAACAGCCGCATGACTTCGAACTCCGTCGGACCGTGCCACGAGATCGGACCTTGTCGTGCAGGGTAGCCACGACAGGTTAGGCCAGCCTTAAGGTGCGCCGCCGCACGCGATATGCAGAGCGTGCAGGGCGATATCGATCGATTAAGGCTCGCCTAAGACTGCTCGATTGAAATGCGGCTTCGCGACAGTCAAACCCGCCCAGCGAAGCCGACAGCGACGGTATCGATCGGCCCCAAGGAGTCCGACCCTCATGAATGCACGATCACCCCTCGCAGCCGAGAACCTGCCCCAAGGAACAAGCCATCCGGCCTTCGCCACGCTGCGCCAGCACCTGCGCAGCCGCATCATCGGCCAGGAGCATCTCGTCGACAGCCTGCTGATCGCCTTGCTTGCCGACGGCCACCTCATGGTCGAAGGCGCACCGGGCCTGGCCAAGACGACCGCCATCAAGGAGCTCGCCGCGACCCTGCATGGCGATTTCCGGCGGCTGCAGTTCACCCCCGATCTGTTGCCGGGCGACCTCACCGGAACCGACGTGTACCGGCCCGGCACCGGCACGTTCAGCTTCCAGCCGGGCCCACTGTTTCACAACCTCATCCTCGCCGACGAGATCAACCGGGCGCCGGCAAAAGTGCAATCGGCACTGCTGGAGGCGATGGGCGTACAGCAGATCACAGTCGGCGGCGCGACCTATCCCTTGCCGCGGCCATTCCTGGTCATGGCGACCCAGAACCCGATCGAGCACGAAGGGACCTACCCGCTGCCCGAAGCCCAGCTCGACCGCTTCCTGCTCTATGTGCGGATCGGCCAGCCGGACGCCGTCGCCGAGCGGGCCATCCTCAGGCTGGCCCGAAGCCAGGCGACACGCCACGCCGACGCAGCGCCACTGCCGCGCCCGCGCATCACGATGGAACAGATCTTCGCGGCGCGCGACGATGTCCTGTCCATCCACATGGGCGCGGCCGTGGAGGAATACATCGTCCAGCTGGTGCTGGCGACGCGCGATCCATCTCCCTACAACCAGGCGCTGGTGCGGCGCATCAGCTTCGGCGCCAGCCCGCGCGCGACGATCGCGCTCGACCGTTGCGCGAGGGCGCGCGCCTGGCTGGAGGGCAAAGACTACGTCGCCCCCGATGACGTGCAGGCCGTGGCCCACGACGTCTTGCGCCACCGCATCCTCATCTCGTTCGAAGCCGAAGCAGAAGGGGTCACCTCCGATGCCATCGTCGACGAGCTCCTGAAGCTGGTGCCGGTGGCCTGAATGAACACGCCGAGTCGCTGGTTTCGCTTCGGGCGTCGTGCACCGGGCGCCGCGGCGGCGCCGTTGCGAAGCGACGTCCTGAACTCCGGGACGTGGGCGACCGCGCAGGACCTGATCGACCTACAGCGCTACGCCGGCAAGATCGGCCTCACGCATGCCGGCCCGGCGCGGGCACGTCGGGCCGGCGATCATCTGTCGCGCTTTCGCGGCCGCGGCATGGACTACCAGGAATCGCGCGGCTACCAGGCGGGCGACGATATCCGCAGCATGGACTGGCGGGTGACGGCGCGCACCGGCAACCCGCACGTGAAGGTCTACCAGGAAGAGCGTGAACGGCCCGTCGTGGTGTTCGTCGACCTCAATCCCGGCATGTTCTTCGGCACGCAGGGGATGCTGAAGTCGGTGCTCGCGGCCCGTGCCGCGGCACTCATCGCCTGGGCAGCGCTGGCGCACGGCGATCGCGTGGGCGCGATGCTCTTCAATGGCGAACACAGCGATCTGCAGCCGCGCGGCGGCAAGCGCGGCGTGCTGCGGCTGATCCGCCAGCTCGTCGCGCACACCGACCCGCGTGCCGGGATCGACGCGACAGGACACGACGACGGCTTGAACGCCGCGTTGGGCCGGCTGCGGCGGGTGGCCCGACCGGGCAGCCTGGTCGTGCTGATCAGCGACTTCTACGGCATCGACGACGAAAGCGCGCGACACCTGTCGTGGCTGCGCCGGCACAACGACGTGGTCGCCTTGCAGATCGTCGACACGATCGAGGAAGAGCCGCCGCCGAGCGGCCGCTACGGCGTTGCGACGCCGGGCGGGCGTTCCATCCTCGATACCGGCTCCAGCACCGCGCACCGAGCCTACGTCGACTACTTCGGTCGCCATCACGAGCAGGTCCGGGTCGCCATGCGCCGGCACGCGATCCCGTTGCTGCGCCTGTCCACCGGCGGCGACCTCGTCGGCGCCCTGCGCTGGCATTTCGCCGCGGGCGACTCGCCCGCCGTCGGGCCCGCGGCACGGATCGACGATCGGCTCGCGGCATGAGCACCGACCTGCACCAGGCACTTCAGCTGCGCGACATCCATCTGCCGCCGGCGCCACCTCTCTGGCCGCCGGCACCGGGCTGGTGGATCGTCGCCGCCATCCTGCTGGCGCTCGCGGCATGGGGTTCTCTTGCTGCGTGGCGACGGTTGCGCCTGCGTCGCGAGCGCCGGCGCGTGATGGATATGCTGGCGCGCCTCGAAAGCGGGCTGGTCAGCGAGCGTTCGCCCGAGGCCCTGACGCACATCTCGGTGCTGCTGCGACGGCTGGCCCTGATGCGATTTCCGCGCGCGAACGTTGCGGCGCTCACCGGACCGGCCTGGCTGCGCTTTCTCGACGAGTCCGGCGGCCAGGGGCGCTTCGCCGAGGGGCCGGGTCGAGTCCTCGGCAGCGGCCCGTATCGGCGCGCCCTGCCCACCGATATGGACGTCGTCGGCTTGATGGCGCTGGTGCGCGAATGGGTCGGCCATCAATCGCGGAGAACGGCATGAACGTCGTGTTCGCATGGCCCTGGTTGATGGTCTTGTTGCCGCTTCCGCTGCTGGCGTGGTGGTGGCTGCCGCGGGCGCCAGCCACGCCGATGCCGTCCCTGCGCTTTCCCTTCTTCGACGCCATCCGTGCAACGTTCGATCTCGGCCCGGGCCGTCGTCGCTCCCTGGCTCGCCTTGCCTTTGCCGTGCCCGCCTGGTTGCTGCTCGTCGTCGCCGCCGCCAGGCCGCAGCACGTCGGCGAGACGGTGCATCTGCCGGTGGCGGGGCGCAGCATCATGCTGGCGGTCGACCTGTCGGGCTCGATGCAGACGCCCGACATGCAGAGCGGCCTCGAGAGGGTGAGCCGCCTCGCCGCGGTGAAGACGGTGGCGGGCGACTTCATCCGTCGACGTGTCGGTGATCGCCTCGGCCTCATCCTGTTCGGCGACCAGGCCTATGTCCAGGCGCCGCTGACCTTCGACCGCAGCACCGTGCACGCCTTGCTCGACGAAGCGCAGATCGGGCTGGCAGGCCAGCAGACCGCGATCGGCGACGCCATCGGCCTGGCCATCAAGCGCCTGCGCGAGGAGCCTGTCGGCAATCGCGTGCTGATCCTGCTGACCGACGGCGCCAGCAACGCCGGCACCGTCGACCCGCTGAAGGCCGCCGACCTCGCGGCACAGGAAGGCGTGCGCATCTACACGATCGGCGTCGGCGCCGACGATGCGGCAGTGCCGGGGCCCTTCGGGATGCTGCAGCAGGCGCCGAGCGACCTCGACGAGAACGCCCTGAAGGCGATCGCGCAGAAGACGGGCGGCCGTTATTTCCGCGCCTCCGACGTCGCCTCCCTGGCCGACATCTACGGCCTGCTCGACAAGGTCGAGCCGCGCTCGAAGGACGAGCAGAGCTGGCGTCCGGTCGAGGAGCTCTACGTGTGGCCGCTCGGCGCCGCCTTGCTGTTGAGCGCGCTCGTCGCCTTGTCGAGGAGCGGCCTGCGGCGGCCGGCGCGCACGGCGGGCAGCGCACCTGCGAGAGCTCGCCATGCTTGAGGCGTTCCACTTCATCCACCCGCTGTGGCTGCTGGCGCTGGTGCCACTGGCGTGGCTGGCGTGGCGCGCCTGCCAGCCCGGCGGCGACAACCCGTGGCGGCGCATCGTCGATGCGCGGCTTCTGCCCTTGCTGATGGTCCAACAGGCCGACGCCAGGGGCAGTCGCACCGTGCTCTGGCTGCTCGCGACCGGCTGGCTCATCGCGACGCTCGCGCTCGCTGACCCGGCCTGGGAACGCAGGCCGCAGCCGGTCTTTCAGACCAACGCCGCACGCCTCGTGGTGCTCGACCTGTCGAGCTCCATGAACGCCGGTGACCTGAAGCCGTCGCGTCTCGCCCGTGCCCGATACAAGGTCGACGACGTTCTCTCGCTCGGCGCCGAAGGGCAGACAGGGCTCGTGGTCTATGCCGGCGATGCCTTCACCGTGACGCCGCTGACGCGCGATGTCAACACCATCCGCGCCCAGCTCGGCGCGCTGGCGCCGAACCTCCTGCCGAGTGATGGCAGCCGCGCCGATCTCGGTCTCCTCAAGGCCGAGGAGCTGCTGCGGCATGCGGGCGTCTCGAGCGGCCAGGTGCTGCTGATCGCCGATGGGGTTGCGCCGGACGCGCTCGCAGCCACCGAGCGCGCCGCCGCGCGCCTGAAGGACGACGGCTATCGCGTCTCGGTGCTTGGCATCGGCACCGAACGGGGCGCGCCGCTGCCGGACGCGCAGGGCGGCCTCGTTCGCGATGCGCAGGGCCAGGTCGTCATGACGAGCATGGACACGGCGGCGCTGCGGGCGGTCGCACAAGCCGGCGGCGGTGTCGATCTGTCGGTGAACGACGGCATCGATTCGCTGCGCAGCTGGATCGACATCCACGGTGCGTCGCAGGTGGCCGGTACGGCACGATCGGATCTGTCGGCACAAGGGTGGAAGGAAGAGGGTCCTCTGCTCGCCCTGTTGCTGCTGCCGCTCGCGGCGCTGGCCTTTCGCCGCAACTGGCTGCTCGGCGTCTTGCTGGTGCCATTGCTGGCCATGCATCCGCGCGAGGCGATGGCCTCCACATGGGGCGACTTGTGGCAGCGGCCGGATCAGCAGTCGGCGAGTTCATTGAGCGCGGGCGACTACGCCAAGGCGGCGCAGGCGGCGACCGATGCCGACCGTCGTGGCAGCGCCGAGTACAAGCTCGGAAACTACCCGCTGGCCCTCGACAACTTCGCCCACGCCTCCGGCGCCGAAGCCGACTACAACCGCGGCAATGCACTGGCCAGGCTGGGTCGCTACGCCGACGCGATCTCTGCCTACGACAAGGCATTGGCAGGTGAACCCGGCAACACCGACGCGCGCTTCAACAAGGCGGCGGTCGAAGCGCTCCTGAAGCGGCAGCAAAAGGAGCAGGAGAAAAGCCAGACCGGAGAGAACAAGAGCGGGAAGGACCAGAACGAGAAGGACTCGCAGAAGTCGAGTCAGCAGGACGCCAACTCGAAAGGCGAAGCTCCGAAGAACGACTCGGGCCAGGGCGACGGCAAGGGGGCGTCGGGCCAAAAACAGGGCCAGTCCTCGAGTTCGGCCAAGCCAGGGGAAGGTAGCCAAGGCGCACAGGGCGATGCGTCGAAGGGCCAGACCGCGCCGTCGGCACAGGCGAACCCGGCCCAGGGCGGTTCGCCGGGCAAGGCAACGTCGCCCGATGCAAACCGGCAAGGCTCCTCGCAGGGCGGCGCCGCCGATCGCGGCAGCGATTCGAAAGATGCGAAAGATGCTTCGGGCACGTCGCAGAAGAAGCCCGGCAACGAATTTGCGGACGCCGCGAACCAACTCGCGGCACAAGGTGCGAAAGGTGGATCCGACCGCAGCGAACCGGCGGCTTCTCGAGGCAACGCGGCCGCCGAGGCATCGTCAACTGGCTCGAAGCCCCCGCAAAACGCAGCCGGCGCCGCGGGCAGCGCACAACCATTGCCCACCGAAGAGCAGCTGGCGGCGGAGCAGTGGCTGCGCCGCATCCCCGACGATCCGGGCGGCCTGCTTCGTCGCAAGTTCCTCTACCAGTATCGCCAGCGGGCGCAGCACTCCGCCGACGAGACGCCTTAGCCTGAACGAGGTCGGTCATGTCGAGTCCGAAACGGGATTCATGGCGTCTGCATGGGGCTGGCGCAGCGCTTTGCGGCCTGCTCATGCTCCTTTCGCCGCTCGTGAGCCAGGCGGCAGTGCAAGCGCGGCTCGAGCCCGGCGCGGTGACCCAGGGCGGCCCGCTCACGCTCGACATCGAGAGCGACAACGCGCCGTCCGGCACGCAGCCCGATCTCACGCCGCTGCAAAAGGACTTCGTCGTCCTGGGCACGGCAACCCAGAGCGAGACGAGCTTCGTCAACGGCCGACGTTCGGACCGGATGCGCTGGTCCGTTCGCCTGCAGCCGCGCCGCGCCGGCAAGCTCGTCATCCCGCCGGTCACGCTCGGCATCGAACAGACTGCGGCGCTCGATGTCGACGTCGGCGCCGTCTCGCCGCAAGCAGCGGCGCAGGTCGCGAAGCACGTCTTCGTGGAGGTCGAGGCCGGCGATGCCGGTCGCCCTGTCTATGTGCAGCAACAGGCGCCCTACACGGTGCGTCTCTACTACGACGACACCATCCAGAAGGGCGAGCTCGACGCACCGAATCCGGCCGATGCGGTCGTCGAGCAACTGGGTGCCGACAAGCACAGCACCGCGATTCGCGATGGGCGCAGCTACAACGTGCTCGAGCGGAACTACGCCATCGCCCCGGAGAAAAGCGGCACCCTGCGGATTCCGCCGGTGTCGTTCAGCGGCAGCCAGGTCTTGCCGCAGAGCGGGCAGGCGCAGGAACAAGGCGACGATGCCGATATGGCCGACGACCTGTTCGCCCGCATGCTCCGCCAATCTCCTCTGGGCAACGATCCGCTCTTCAAGGGCTTCGCTGCCGGCGCGTCGCTCGGCCAAGCGACGCAGCCGGTCGCCGTGCAAGGCAAGGAGATCGTGCTCGGTGTCAGGCCACGCCCGGCAGCCGCGCATGCCGACTGGCTTCCGGCCGAAGCCATCACGCTGCACGACAGCTTGCAGGACAACCCGCCGGATCTCAAGGCCGGTGAGCCGGCGACGCGCATGATCACCGTCGAAGCCAAGGGCCTCTCGGCATCGCAGATTCCGCCGTTGTCGCTTGCCCAACCTGCGAACGCCCGCCTGTACCCCGAAGCCGCCGACAACCAGAGCCGCACCGACGGCAAGGCGATCTTCGGCATCAGCACCCAGAAGGTCACCTACATCCCGAATGCACAAGGCACGCTCGACGTGCCTGCTGTCGAATTGGCCTGGTGGGATGTGGGCAACGACGCACCGCGCAAGGCGACACTGCCGGCACACGCCTTCAGCGTCGCGCCGGGTGTCGCCGGCGACGCGGCGGCGCGCGGGCCTGCAGTGCTG
>JALYSL010000516.1 GCA_030854825.1 Pseudomonadota bacterium | reverse complement strand
GTGCTGCTCGCCGTCGAACGCGCCCGCCACGAGCGCGACAGCGCGACGATCGCCGTCGCCGGCGTCGTCGCCAGTCTCGCCTTGTCGGTCGCGCTGACCGTGATGGTGAGCAGCTTTCGCGACGCCGTGACGCACTGGCTCGACACCGTCTTGCCTGCCGACCTCTACGCCCGCATCGGCATCGGGCCGGCGAGCGGCGACCTGGCAACGCTGCCGCCGCGCCTGCCCGCTCTCGCCACGACCTTGCCCGGCGTGCGGCGCGCCGAAGCACAACGCGTCGTGCAGGTGTCCTTCTCGCCGTCCCGGCCCGCGGTCGCGATCATCTCGAGACGGCTCGACGACCCCGCGAAAGAGTTGCCGCTGGTCGGAGAGCTGCTCGAAGCGCCTGCCGACGTCGTCGCGGCCTACGTCAGCGAACCGGTCGTCGCACTCTATGGCGCGCGCCCCGGCGCCCGCTTCGCGCTGCCGCTGCCGGATGGCCGCAGTGCGAGCGTCTTCGTCCGCGGCGTCTGGCGCGACTACGCACGCCAATACGGAGCGATCGTTCTCGATGCACGCGACTGGCGCCGCCTCACCGGCGACGAGCGCATCAACGACCTCGCACTGTGGCTGGCGCCCGACGCCAACACGGGCCTCGTCGAGGCCGGTCTGCGCCGATTGAGCGACAGCCTCGGTGGCGACGGCAACCTGCTCGAATTCGCCGCGCCGCGCGAGATTCGCGCCGCATCGCTGCGCATCTTCGACCGCAGCTTTGCCGTAACCTACTGGCTGCAGGCCGTGGCCATCGCAATCGGCCTGTTCGGCATCGCCGCCAGCTTTTCAGCGCAGGTGCTGGCGCGGCGCAAGGAATTCGCGCTGCTCGCGCACCTCGGCCTGACCCGCCGTCAGATTCTCGGCGTCGTCGTCGCGGAGGCCGCCGTCTGGACCAGCGTCGGCGCCGTGCTGGGCCTCGGACTCGGCATCGCCGTCAGTGCCGTGCTCGTCGAGGTTGTCAACCCGCAGAGCTTTCACTGGACGATGGAGATGCTGCTGCCCTGGCTTCGTCTGGCGGCGCTGTGCGTCGCGGTCGTCGTGGCCGGCACGCTCACCGCCTGGATCGCGGCCCGCGCCGGCGTCGGCCGCGACACGACGCTCGCCGTCAAGGAAGACGGCTGATCAGCCGAGGCCTTTCGTTTCGCCGAGCCGCTTCTCGAGCTCGGCGACCAGCGCTCTCGCCTCGTCGCCTTCGGGGATCGGCCGGCCGCTGTCGCGCCATTCGACGGCGGCCTTGAAGCCGTCGGCCTGGGCCTGGCGGCGAAACCAGAGCCCTTCGGGGTTGTGCCGGGTCACGCCGTCGAAGACGGTGGCCAGCGTTTGCGCCTGTTCCAGCCCCATCGTCAGCATGACCTGGTTGACGACGAGCTTGTGCATCGCGAGATGCGAGCGCGGCACGCCGGCGATGCGATCAGCGAGCGTGTCGCAGGCTGCGTCGAGCTCGGCGGCCGGCGCGGCGATGTTGGCCAAGCCCCACTCGGCCGCCTGTGCGCCGGTGATGAGATCGCCGGTAAACATCAGCTGCTTGGCGCGTGCCGGGCCGAGACGAAAGGTCCACATCGCCGTGGTCGGGCAACCCCAGACGCGGGTCGGCATGTAGCCGATCTTCGCGTCATCGGCCATCACCAGCAGGTCGCAGCAGAGAGCAATGTCGCTGCCGCCGGCGACGGCGTAGCCGTGCACCTTGGCGATGGTCGGCTTGGCCGAGCGCCAGAGCGCCATGAAGTCTTCGGTGTAGCGCTTCATGGCGGCGTAGTCGACCATCGAGTCCCAGGGCTGGCTCTCCTGCTGCAACGGGTGATCGACCGTCCCGTTTCTGGCCGAGCCTCCTTCGGCGAGCACGACAAGGTCATAGCCGGCGCAGAAAGCTCGGCCTTCGCCCTCGACGACGATGACGTGTACCTCGTCGTCGTGCTCGGCCCATTCCACCGCCGCGCGAATCTCGCCCGGCATGTGCGGGTCAATCGCGTTGAGCCGATGCGGCCGATTCAGGCGCAACCGGGCGATACGCCGGTTGCGCGCGTCGTGCGCAATCGTCAGCGAGCTGAACGCAGGCATGGCGACGCTTTCGTGCCGTTCAGTTCGTGGCGAAGCAATAGAGCCGCGCGTCGCCGCCGGTCGCCTTCAGCGCCTCGATGCCGCAGCCGCGCGACTGGTGCGACGAGTTCCACGACTTGGCCGGCACGCTGTCGTCGAGGCCGGTGCGATCGCTGTGGCCGAGCATGGCCGCGCCTTCGCTGCCGCTGGTCCAGTTGTGGCAAGTGCTGTCGACGTTGCCGATGATCGCGGTGCCGTCGGGCTGCGAGCCGGTCAGGATGTCGTGCATGTTCGGCGTGTCGCCGCGGCCGTTGACGACCTCGCCCTTCTCGGTTAGCGCCGTCTGCTTGTTGAGATTGTTGACGCCGTGCAGCTCGGTCACGGTCTGCGCGACGACGACGCCCTTGGCGTTGCGCCACGGCCCCGTGCCGATCCGGTCGCGCGCGTTGACGCCGGGCGCGCCGGGAACCGGCACGGTGCTCAGATAGGCGTGCCAGGTGTGCCCGGTCGAGCCGGCGGCGCTGGCCAGCGAGGTGCAGAGCCGATCGGCTCCGGCCAGGCCGCCGAGGTCGGCGCCCTTGCCGCCATTCGTGCTCGAGACGAAGAAGGTCATGTCGGGCTTGGCCGTCATCGAGCCGCAGGCGGCGAGGATGCCCGCCGCGGCCGCAACGGTGAGAGTCGTGACGAGCTTCGATCGCTGCATGAGAGCACCTCCCTGTGATGAAGCCATGATTCTCGCCGCGGAGCGGCAGACGCGCGCCAGACTAGTGCAAAGCCGGCGGCGCTTCAAGCGGCGTTCGCCTTGGCTGTCGGCAGGAAGGCCACGCGAGATGCGCCCACGCCGCGCCGTGGCATCCTCCGGCGGTGCCATCGCGTCGAGCTGTTTCATTCGCCCTTGCCGCGGCTTGTGTGCCGCAGCGGAGTTTGTCGTCGACCCGGCCAGTGGCGGCCGACGGCCTCGCCTTCCCGCGCGATTTCGGCGCCCATCCCGCGTCCCGGATCGAGTGGTGGTATGTCACCGGTTCACTGGAAGCGTCGGCCCGCCTCTGGGGTTTCCAGATCACCTTGTTTCGCGCCGCGACCGGCATTTCCGGCAGCGCCGGCCGCTTTTCCGCAGATCAGCTCCTCTTCGCTCACGCGGCGATCAGCGACCTGGCGCAGGCGCGCCTGCGCCACGATCAACGCATCGCGCGTCGCGGCTTCGGCATCGCTGACGCGTCGACCGAGAACACCGATGTGTTTGTGCGCGGCTGGCGCCTCGAACGTGACGGCGGCGACGGCCTCAGCCGCTATCGAGCCATCGCCGCGAGCGAGAGCGGCGGCTTTCGCTTCGATCTCGTCCTCGAGGCGACGCAACCGGTGCTCCTGCAAGGCGCCGACGGCTTTTCGCAAAAAGGGCCGAACCCGCTGCAATCGAGCCGCTACTACAGCGAGCCGCAACTCGCGGTGCGCGGCACCCTCGGCCTGGATCGCGACGAGCCGGTCAACGTCAGCGGCCGCGCCTGGCTCGATCACGAATGGAGCGATTCGCTGCTCGACGCCAGCGCCGTCGGCTGGGACTGGATCGGCATGAATCTCGACGACGGCGCCGCGTTGACGGCGTTTCGCGTGCGCCGCGCCGACGGCACGACGCTGTGGACGGGCGGCAGCTTTCGCGCTGCCGCGGGTCCAACGC
>JALYSL010000512.1 GCA_030854825.1 Pseudomonadota bacterium | reverse complement strand
TATCTGGACCGCGCCGTGTCGGCCCGGCGCGTGGCGCAGGGTCGCGACAAGCTGCTGCAGGTTCGCGTCGAAGTCGACGCTGCGGCCGCTCGATACGGCGTTGCGCCAAATATCGCCGTCGCCATCTGGGGCATCGAGAGCAACTTCGGCAGCAACTTCGGCAGCATCCCGACCATCGACGCGCTGTCGACGCTGGGTTTCGACGGCCGCCGCGAAGACTGGGCGCGCGGCCAGCTGCTGGCGGCGCTGAAGATCCTGCAGAGCGGCGACATCGCCCGGGCCGACATGATCGGCTCGTGGGCCGGCGCGATGGGCCAGACCCAGTTCCTGCCGACGGCCTTTCTCGCCTATGCCGTCGATGGCGACGGCGATGGCCGGCGCGACATCTGGGGCAGCATGAGCGACGTCATGGCGTCGACCGCGAACTTCCTGGCGCGCTCCGGTTGGCAGCCGGGGCAAGCGTGGGGCGCGGAGGTCCGCTTGCCGCCCGGATTCGATCCCGCCCGTGCCGACGACGCGCTGCGACAGGCCACCGCCGCATGGGCGGCCGAAGGCGTTCGCACCATGAGCGGCGAGCCGCTGCCGGAGTTCGTCGACGGCGCGATCCTGCTGCCCGCGGGCGCGCGCGGGCCGGCCTTTCTCGTCGGCGCGAACTTCCGGGCGCTCCTGCGCTACAACAACTCGACCAGCTACGCGCTCGCGGTCGGCCTTCTGGCGCAACGTCTCGTCGACGGGCCCGGCGTGCAAGCGCCCTGGCCGCGCGATCTGCAAGCGCTCACGCGCAGCCAGCTGCAGGCGCTGCAGGCGGCCTTGAACGAGCACGGCATGGCCAGCGGCAAGGCCGATGGCCAGATGGGCCCGGCGACCCGCGAAGCGCTTCGCCGCTATCAGCGCAGCATCGGTCTGCCGGCCGATGGCTATCCCAGCCTCGATCTGCTGCAGCGGCTGCAGCCGAAGGAGAACCCTCAATGAACGACGCGTCGGCCGACCGCCTCGCCGTGCGCGAGCTGGTCGAGAACTGGGCCCTCTGGCGCGACGCCGGCGACTGGGAACGCTTCGCCAGCGTCTGGCACGACGACGGCGTGATGATGGCCACCTGGTTCCAGGGGCCGGCCGCCGACTTCATTCGCGTCACGCGCGAGGGTTGGGCCCGCGGTGTCAGCATTCTTCACTTCCTCGGCGGCAGCTCGGTCGAGCTGGCCGGCGACCGTGCCGTTGTCCAGACGAAGATGACGATCTCGCAGCGCGGCGAGGTGCACGGCGTCAGCTGCGACGTCGTTTGCACCGGCCGCTTCGTCGACTTCATCGAGCGCCGCGGCGGCCGCTGGGGCATGGTGCTGCGCCAGCCGATCTACGAGAAGGATCGCATCGACCCGGTCGACCCCGCCGCCAGGCTCGAGCTCGACCAGGCCAAGCTCGCCCAGTTGCCGAAGGGCTATCGCCATCTCGCGTACATCCAGCTCGAGATCGGCTACACGGTCAAGCGCGACATGCCGCAACTCACCGGGCCGGAGGTCGAAGCGCTCTACGCGAAGGCGAAGGCGTGGCTGGCGGGAGGCTCGTTGAGCCGCTGACGACGAACCAGCCTCGACAAGCAGCGAGCCCTCAGGGCTTGCCCGGGTCGCGCACGTCGGGTGTCGATTCGAATTCGACGTTCTGCAGCTTGCCGCCGACCTTCTCGACCTTGCGAATGTAGACCGTCTGCACGATGTCGCGCGTCGCCGGGTCGATCGTGATCTTGCCGCGCGGGCTCATCCAGCTCATGCCCTTGGCGGCTTCGACGAACTTCTCGGCATCGGCATCGCCGCCGGTTTTCTTGAGCACCTCGGCGATCAGGTGCATGCCGTCGTAGCCGGCCACCGACATGAAGTTGGGGCGGTCGTTCGGGTAGGCCTTGGCATAGGCGGCGGTGTAGGCCGCGTTCTCCGGCGACTTGTGCACCTGCGAGTAGTGGAACGACGTGATGATGCCGACGGTCGATTCGCCGAGCGCATCGAGGATGTCTTCGTCGGTCAGGTCGCCGGTGGCGATGATGCGCACGCCGGCCTGGGCCAGGCCGCGCTCGGCGAAGCTCCTCATGAAGCTGATCGTCTCCGCCCCCGGCGGCAGGAAGAGGAACAGGGCGTCGGGCTTGGTGTCGCGAACGCGCTGCAGGAAGGGCGCGAAATCGGGGTTGCGCACCGGCACGCGCACCTCGCCCACGATCTCGCCGCCGGCGGCCGTGAACGTCTTCTTGAATTGCGTCTCGGCGTCCTGGCCCGGCCCGAAATCGGCGACCAGGGTGTAGACCTTCTTCAGCTTGTTCTTCGCTGCCCACTCGGCGATCGGTGCGGTGTCTTGCGGCAGCGTGTGCGAGACGCGCACGATGTAGGGCGAGCGCGCCGTGATGACCGAGGTGGCCGCGTTCATCACGACCATCGGCTTCTTCGCCTCGGTGGCCAGCGGTGCCACCGCGAGCGCGGCCGGCGTCAGGCCGAAACCGGCGAGGATGTCGACCTTGTCCTTGACGATCAGCTCCTGCGCCATGCGCTTGCTGACGTCGCCCGCGGTTCCGGGGTTGTCGTCGCGAATGATCAGCTCGATCTTTCGGCCGGCCACGGTGTCGCCGTTGGCCGCCAGGTAGAGCCGGATGCCGTGCTCGATTTGCTTGCCATAGGAAGCAAAGGGGCCCGACATCGGCAGCACCAGGCCGATCTTCACCGGGTCGGCGGCGAAGGCCTGCAGCGGCGCGCCGAGCGCGAGGGCCAGCGCGGATGCGGTCAACAGAAGTCTTCGTTGCATGGCTTCCCCTGAAGAGATGACGGGCATGGAGGGAGAGAACACGATTGTGGCGCCCGGCGGTTTCGGCGACAGTCGCAGCCATTTCCACGCTTCGAAGGCACTGAACCGTGTCCACGCTCACCGCGACCGTCGACGCCATGCCTCCCGCACGGATGGGCAGCTCCGACCGCGCCTTCTTCGGCCATCCCGCCGGCCTCGGCTGGCTCTCGTTCTGCGAGCTGTGGGAGCGCTTCTCGTTCTACGGCATGCAGGCGCTCCTGGTGCTCTACCTCACCAACTACCTGTTCCTGCCGCAAAACATCGGCCAGGTCGCCGGCATCGACACGCTGCGCGGCCTCATCGAGCACGCGACTGGCCCGCGCTCGCCGCAGCAACTGGCCTCGGCCGTCTTCGGGCTGTACGCCGGCCTCGTCTACCTGACGCCGCTGTTCGGCGGCCTGCTGGCCGACCGCGTGCTCGGCCGCACCAAGACGGTGGTGATCGGCGCGAGCCTGATGGCGCTCG
>JALYSL010000509.1 GCA_030854825.1 Pseudomonadota bacterium | reverse complement strand
GTGGGGGCCTTCGCACGTCGAGCAGAACCATTACCTGCGCGTCTTCATGGGCACCCTGCGGCACAAGCTCGAGGACGACCCGGCGCAGCCGCAGATGCTGGTCACCGAAACCGGCGTCGGCTACCGGCTCATCGCCGGCTGACGCCGCGTCTTCAGGGTGGCGTGCCTTCCATGTATTTCACGGCCGACTTCATGCCCGATCCGACGGCGGCGACGACCGCAGCCTTGACGTCGTCCTTGTCGAGCTTGGCGACGCTCGTGATCGGCGCTGCCGCCGAGCCTTTCGCGGTGGCCTGGATGCCGTGGTCGTTCGAGATGGCGAGCGAGCAGACGGCTTCGAGCATCTTGCCGGCCTTGTCGGGAGCGAGCGAGACGAGGCTGCCGTCGATGGTGTAGCCCTTGGTTCCCTTGTCGATCTTGCTGACGAGCTTGAGCTTGCTCGACAATGCATCTGCGGCCGCCGCCTTCATGGCATCGGCGGCATCGCTCTTGTACTTCGAGTCGAAGATGCTCTTGACCGCGAACTTGTTGATGAGCACATTGGTCGCCACGCGGCTCTCCACGAATTGAGGAAAGCGCACCCTAGCGCAAGCGATGCGCCTCGCCTACCCCCGAAAAGCGGCAACGCAACTTTACAGATCGAGTCCATCGGCGGTCGTCTCGCTTAGGCCGCCGTGCGTTGTTGTTCTATCGCGATCCTGGATCGCAACTGCTGAAAGGCACCCATGAGATATCGCCTGCTCTGTACTCTCGCTCTCGCCCTAGCGCTGCCCATGGCAGCGAACGCGGCGGTCCTGGTCTCGATCAACATCGCACCGCCGCCGCTGCCGATCTACGTGCAGCCGGAGATTCCCGCTCCTGGCTATCTGTGGACACCGGGCTACTGGCGCTGGGATCCGCTCGGCGCCGACTACTTCTGGGTGCCCGGCACCTGGGTCGCACCGCCCGCGGTCGGCCTGCTCTGGACCCCGGGCTACTGGGGCTGGGGCGGCGGTGGCTACTTCTGGCACGGCGGCTACTGGGGGCCTCACGTCGGCTTCTACGGCGGCGTCAACTACGGCTACGGCTACGGCGGCTACGGCTATCACGGTGGCTACTGGCGCGGCGGCGTATTCAACTACAACACCAGCGTCAATCACATCAACGAGCGCTTCGTCCACAACGTCTACAACGAGCGGGTCGTCGAGAACGACCACACGCGGGTGAGCTTCAACGGCGGCCAAGGCGGCATCGCCGCGCGCGAGTCGGCTGACGAGCGCGCGGCGCACGCCGAACATCACTTCGCGCCGACTCAGATGCAGCATCAGCACGAGCAGGTGGCGATGCACAGCCCCGAGCAACGCGCTGCGTTCAACCACGGTGCGCCGGCGATGGCGGCGATGTCGCGACCGGCGATGGCCCGCGGAGGAAATGTGCGCGAGCAGGCGGTACGCGAGGGCCGAGGCACGCCGCAGGCGATGCACGAGGGCCGAGGCGCGCCGCAGGCGCGCGTGGAAGCGCCGCAGCACGGCGAGCATGGGGGCTCACCTCGTGAAGTGCGCGAAGCGCCGCAGCAGCAGCAGCACGCCGAGCGTGCTGGCCCGTCGCATGACGTTCGCGAAGCGCCGCAACATGTCGAGCGCGGCGGTGCCGAGCAGCGCGGCGGTGGGGGCGGCGGTGGTGGCAAGGGCGGCGAGCGCGAGCGCTGAAGCAGCGACTAGAAAAGTCTCATCGCCAACCAGGTCAGCCCCGTGAAGGCGGACCACTCGGGCGGCCCGGAGCGCAAGCTTCGGGCCGCTCCCGCGTCGAGCGTCAGCTGCTTCGAGAGGTTGTAGCTGGCGGCGAACAGAAACTGGCTCGAGCCGGCGATGCCGCTCTCGTGCGTGCCGGAGAGCTCGCCGACGATTCCCCACTGCTCGTTGAGCGCGCGCGAGAGCGAGGCTGCCCAGAGCACCTGCGCGCGTGAGGCGCCGGGGTCGATCTGCCCGAGCCGCGTCGTGACGAGGTTGAGATCGGTGTGCCAGCTGCCGGCGAAGTCGGCGCTGTAGATCGCGTTGATCGAGTAGTCGGGCTTGCCGCTGCCGGTGCCGAGGCCTTGCTTCGCGGTCGGCACCGTGACGCCGGCTTCGAGGCCGAACGCCTGCTGCTCGTCGATGGCGAAGCGTCGCTTCAGGACGATGCCGGTGTCGCCGAAGCCGCTCGTCCGGGACGCGTCGTCGCGTTGCCGCACCCAGGTCTCGCCGCCGATGCGAATTCCCCAGTCCGGCGTGAAGGCAAGCTTGATGGTCGCGGGCACGCTGTAGCGGCGCGCGCC
>JALYSL010000507.1 GCA_030854825.1 Pseudomonadota bacterium | reverse complement strand
CGAGCGCCCCGCCGACTTTCCTCGGCCCGGCCCCGGCCGTCCAGGACAACGCGCTGGCCGCGCCCAGCGGGCCGCCCGTGGATATCTCGGCGGTCGACCCGCTCGCGCCGCGCTACAAGGAGTGGGCCGAGGCCGCCAAGAAATACCAGACCACCGAGCGCGTGAAAGCGTCGACGCTGCCGTTCGGCGGTGACCGGCTCGGCCGCGACGTGCTCGCGAAGGCGATCAAAGGCGCGCAGGTGTCGATCCTGGTCGGCGTGTCGGCCGCGGTGCTGGCGACGCTGATCGGGACGCTGCTCGGCGCGGTGGCGGGCTTCTTCGGCGGCAAGGTCGGCGACCTGCTCGAGTGGGTCTACAACGTCTTCACCGCGATCCCCGGCATCCTGCTGATCTTCGCGTTCGCCGCGGTGTTCGGTCGCGGCATCGGCTCGGTCGTGCTGATCCTCGGGCTCGCGGGCTGGACCGGCATCTACCGGCTGGTGCGGGCCGAGTTCATCAAGCACGCGGTGCGCGACTACGTGCGTTCGGCCGAGGCGATCGGCGCGAGGCCCGCCTCGCGCATGTTCCGCCACATCCTGCCCAACGTCAGCCACGTCGTGCTGGTGCAGCTGTCGATCCATGTCGTCGGCTTCATCAAGTCGGAGGTGATCCTGTCGTACCTCGGCCTGGGCGTCGGCGTCGACCAGGTGTCGTGGGGGACGATGCTGTCGGAGGCGCAGAGCGAGCTGATCCTCGGCCACTGGTGGCAGCTCGCCGCCGCTACGCTGCTGATGGCGGTGTTCGTCACCGCGTTTTCGTTGATGACGGATGCGCTGCGCGACGCGCTCGATCCGAAGCTGCGCGGGCTGGAGTGACATAAGGCCCCCACGCTCTCTTCGTTCACTGCCCCCCGAGGGGGCGAGGGCCTCCTTTGGGGCGGCCCGGCAGGAGTCCCATACATGCTGCTTTCCATCAAAGACCTGCGCGTTGCCTTCCGGCTGGGCAAGGTGAACGGCGTGGTGCAGCGTTTCGAGGCCGTCAAGGGCGTCAGCTTCGACGTGCCGGAGAACACCACCGTCGCGCTGGTCGGCGAGTCGGGTTCGGGCAAGAGCGTCACGGCGATGTCGATCCTGAACCTGCTGCCCGACAACGCCGAGCGGCACGGCGCCATCACCTTCCGCGGCCGCGACATGCTGGCCGCGTCGATGGCCGAACTGCAGCAGCTGCGAGGCAAGGAAATCGCCTGCGTGTTCCAGGACCCGATGACCTCGCTGAACCCGGTCTTCACGGTCGGCCAGCAGATCTGCGAGCCGCTGGTGAAGCACCTGGGAATGAAAGCCCGGCAGGCGATGGCGCGCGCCGAGGCGCTGTTGTCCGAGGTCGGCATGCCCGAGCCGAAGCGGCGCCTCTCGGTCTACCCGCACCAGCTGTCGGGCGGCCAGCAGCAACGCGTGATGATCGCGATGGCGCTGGCCTGCGAGCCGAAGCTGCTGATCGCCGACGAGCCGACGACCGCGCTCGACGTGACGATCCAGCGCCAGATCATGGAGCTGCTCGCGGGGCTGAAATCGCGTTACCGGATGAGCATGCTGTTCATCAGCCACGACCTCGGCGTCGTCGGCGAGATCGCCGATCACGTCGTCGTGATGCGCCAGGGCACCGTGCGCGAGCAGGCGCCGGTGGCCGAGATCTTCTCGGCACCGAAGGACGCCTACACGAAGGCGCTGCTTGCCTGCCGCCCGACGCTCGAACAGCGCGCGCCGCGGCTGATGGTGATCGACGACCACATCTCGGGGCGCGTCGCTGCCGACCACCGCCAGCTCAAGGACGCGAATGCGCGCGTCATCATCGAGGCGCGCGCGCTGACGAAGAGCTTCTGGCTGCGCCGCGGCGCATTCGGCCGCCAGGAGTTTCGCGCGGTGAAGGGCGCGACCTTCCGGTTGCGCCAGGGGCACACGCTCGGTGTGGTCGGCGAATCGGGCTCGGGCAAGACGACGATGGGGCTGGCGCTGCTGCGCCTGCA
>JALYSL010000488.1 GCA_030854825.1 Pseudomonadota bacterium | reverse complement strand
GCGAGGCGCATGCCCGCCTTCGCCGTGCCGGCCGAGGCCACTTGCGACACCGCCAGCGGCACGAGCGACTGCTGTCGCAACTGCGAACGGGCGGCCCGCGCGTTGTCGGCTTCGAGCAGGCCGCTGGTCGATTTGCCGAGCGCATCGAGCGCTTCGAAGCGGAACGCGGGCATGGAGGCTTGCTAGAGTGATCGGCCGGGCGCCGGGCCGCCCCAAGCCGGGCCGCCCCCCCTCGGGGGGCAGCGCAGGCGCGAAGCGACAAGCGTGGGGGCGTTCATTCTCGCGTGACGCGCATGACTTCTTCGGCTGACGTGATGCCTTCGTGCACGAGGCGCTCGCCGTCTTCGCGCATCGACCGCAGGCCCGACGCCTCGGCCGCCACGAAGATCTGCGACTCGGCGGCGCGGCCATGGATCAGCGCCTGGATCTGGTCGTCGACCTTCATCAGCTCGTAGACGCCGGTGCGGCCCTTGTAGCCGGTCATCGCGCAATGCTCGCAGCCGACCGGGTGGTAGCGGCCGCTCGCGTCGATCTTGCGGCAATGCAGGCAGAGCTTTCTCACCAGCCGCTGCGCCAGCACGCCGATCAGGCTCGACGACAGCAGGAATGGCTCGACGCCCATGTCGATCATCCGTGTCACAGTGCTCGGCGCGTCGTTGGTGTGCACGGTGGCGAGCACGAGGTGGCCGGTGAGCGAGGCCTGGATCGCGATCTGCGCGGTTTCGTAGTCGCGGATCTCGCCGATCATGATGACGTCGGGATCCTGCCGCAGGATCGCACGCAGGGCCTTGGCGAACGTCAAGTCGATCTTGGCGTTGACCTGCGTCTGGCCGATGCCGGCGAGCTCGTATTCCACCGGGTCTTCGACCGTGAGGATGTTCGTGCCCGCGGTGTCGACACGGCCGAGCGAAGCGTAGAGCGTCGTCGTTTTGCCCGAGCCCGTGGGACCGGTGACGAGAATGATGCCGTGCGGCTGCTTGATGAGCTTGTCGAAGCTCGTCAGCACGTCGCCGCTCATGCCCAGCGCTTCGAGCGTGAATTTCGATTCGGCCTTGTCGAGCAGACGCAGCACGGCGCGTTCGCCGTGCGCCGAGGGCAGCGTCGAGACGCGCACGTCGACCGGCCGGCCGCCGATGCGCAGCGAGATTCGCCCGTCCTGCGGCAGCCGGCGCTCGGCGATGTCGAGCTCGGCCATGATCTTCAGGCGCGAGACGAGCGCCGCGTGCAATGCCTTGTTCGGCTGCACCACTTCGCGCAAGGTGCCGTCGACGCGAAAGCGCACCGAGCTCGAGCGCTCGTAGGGCTCGATGTGGATGTCGCTGGCGCCGTCTTTCGCGGCTTGCGTCAGCAGCGCGTTGAGCATGCGGATGATCGGCGCGTCGTTCGAGGCCTCGAGCAGGTCTTCGATCGCCGGCAACTCCTGCATCATGCGCGAGAGGTCGACCGAGCTCTCCACTTCGCCGATGACAACGGCCGCGCTCGACTCGCCGCCGGCATATGCGGCCGCGATGCGGCCGACCAGCGTGTCGGCCGATTCGCGTTCGAAGGCGTCGATGTCGTAGAGGCGCAGCACTTCCGAGAGCGCGGGCAGGCCGACCGACTCGGGTGCCCAGAGCACCAGGCGCGCCCCGTCGTCTTCGAGCAGAAGCGTATGCGCCCTGGCGTAGGCGTATGGCAGGGGGTGGCGGGCGCCCATGCCGGTTCAGTTGCTCGGCGCCGTCGCCGCCGGGGGCGCCGGAACGATCACCGGTACGACGACGGTGGTCGAGGTCCCCGGCTCGAGCGGTGGCGTTTTCGGCCGTTGCAACAGGCCCGGCGTGGTGCCCGGCGAGCTTTGCGGCGCGGCGAGCGGCTGCGCCGGAACGTTGATCTGCTGCAACGGCGGGACGATCGGCGAGTCGTTGATCGGCACGACCAGGCTCTTCGCTGGCTGCACGTCCTTCTGGAACGAACGGATGAGCTCGTAGCGCTCGAGCGAGATGCGGTTCGAGGTTTCGGGATCCCGCATCACAACCGGCCGCAGGAAGACCATGAGGTTGGTTCGCGTCTTCTCGCGGCTTTCGCTGCGAAACAGTGCCCCGAGATACGGGATGTCGCCGAGCAGCGGGATCTTCGAGCGGTTCTCGGTGTACTTGTCCTCGATCAGGCCGCCGAGGACGAGGATCTGGCCGTCGTCGACGACGACGTTGGTCTCGATTGAGCGCTTGTCGGTCGACGGCCCGGCGTTGGACGTGCCAGGCGCGACCAGCGCCGACAGGCTCGACGACTCCTGGAAGATCGACATGCGGATGGTGCCGTTCTCGCCGATCTGCGGCCGGATGCGCAGCGTGATGCCGACGT
>JALYSL010000474.1 GCA_030854825.1 Pseudomonadota bacterium | reverse complement strand
GAAGTCGCCTACGTGGCCGCGGTGCGCGATCTCGCACTCGCCGCACCCGAGGCGCTGGCGCCGATGCGCCTCGCCGCCGTGGCGGCTGCTCGCCGCGCCACCTGGGACGACGTGCTCGGCCGCTTCGAAGCGCGCCTTCAGGACACTCTCGATGCTACCGAAACGAGCCCGACCCCCGTACCCGTCGTGGCCTGAACGCCGGCTCCTCTGGGTCGAGCGCGAGCGCGTCGTCGCGCTCTGGATGCACGGCGCATCGACGCGTGCCTGGGTCGTGTCGGTGCTCGCCGCCGTCAGCCGCATCGGCGACGGCTGGCTCTGGTACGTGATCGTCGTCTGCCTGCCCTGGGCCGGCGGGCCGGTCGGCACCTCGGCATCGGTGCGCATGTTCTGCGTCGGCCTTGTCGACATCGTCATCTACAAGATCGTCAAGCGCTGGATCGCCAGGCCGCGACCGTTCCGCAACTGCCCGGGGATCCGCGAGTGCGCGCGCTCGCTCGACGAGTTCAGCTTCCCGAGCGGGCACACGTTGCATTCGGTGGCGTGCAGCATCATCCTCACCGCCTACTACCCGATGTTCGCGCTCTTCGTCTGGCCATTCACGGTGCTGATCGCCGTCTCGCGCGTCATCCTCGGCCTGCACTACCCGAGCGATGTGATCGTTGGCGCGCTGATCGGTGCGACCACGGCGATCGTCAGCTTCAATCTGCTCTAGTCGTTTGCCAGAAGGTGCTCGGCGCGGCGCCCAGCCTGCTCGACTGACGCACGAATTCAGCAACGGTCGAGACGCGCCGGTCGCGCAGCGCGCGCTCGAGGATGGCCTGCCACGAACGGCGCACCGACTTGAAGTCGGCATCGCGCGGATGCAGCTCGATGCGCAGCAGCGCGTTGCTCCGCTCCTTGCGCGCCACCACCGCGTTCCACAGCAGCGACGTGC
Source organism: Pseudomonadota bacterium (assembly GCA_030854825.1). The sequence continues at coordinate 2,242 of JALYSL010000474.1, read as the reverse complement.
GGCGCCGCCAGCCGCTCGAGGTGCTGTAGACGACGCTCTGGCTCGTCACCGCGTCGCGGCCCGGCAAGCGCACGATCTGGCGCAGCGTCATCGTGTACTCAAAGCCCTTGAGCGCCGGCCAGGCTTGCGCTCCGAGCAACCAGGCCGGCGCGACGAAGCCGTGCAACGGCCAGTCGTTGGCGCCAAACCAGGCCCTGCCGGCATCGACGCGCTCTTTCGCCTCGGCCTCGGGAAGAGCCCAGAACTCGCCCTCACCACGGGTGTAGTGGTTGCGGCGCAAGCGGTCGAGCCAGCCTTTCGCCGGCAGATCGTCACGGTGCGTGTAGCCGTGCAGCGCCAGCTCGTCGCCGCGCTTCAGCCGCTGACCGAGCCAGGCGTCGAAATCGCGGTCGGGTGCGTCGCCGTGATAGTTCGGCACGGCGAGCAGCGTCAGCGGCAGCTCGGCCACTTCGGAGATCGCCTTCAGGACTCGGCTGCAGGCCGCGCGCGTCGATGGCGCGACGTCGTGGAGAACGACGCAGACGAAGCGATCGGCCGGCGCGGTGACGCTGTTCATCGGCGCGCCGCCATCGCCATCGAGTCGGCCACCACCGGCGGCAACGGCGCGTCGCGGCCGAGCAAGCGTCGATAGTGGCTCAGCAGCTCAGGCATGACGCGATTCCAGTCGCTCGCCTCGGCACGCGCCCGAGCCGCTCGACGCATCGCCGGGCGGTCGCGATCGAAGAGCGACGCGATTCCTTGCGCGAACGCGGCGCCGTCGCCGTTGCCCACGGCGATGCCGGTGCCAGCATCGACGAGCTCGCCGAGACCTTCGGCAGCGCGCACGACGATCGGCGTGCCGCAGGCCAGCGCTTCGAGCGCCGAGAGACCGAAGGTCTCCTGATCGCCGGCGTGAACGAAAGCATCGGCGCTCGCCAGCGCCGTCGCCAGCGCGTCGACGCCGGCCACGAAAGGGACGATGCGCACGCGCGCGTCGGTCGGCGGCGGCGCCGGTCCGGCGCCGATGGCGACGAGGACGTAGGGCGCGCCGAGTCGTCGCACCGCGTCGGCGAGGATGTCGAGATGCTTTTCCGGCGCGAAGCGACCGGCATAGACGAGCACCCGCGCATCGGCCGGCAAGCTGTGCTCGTTGCGCCACGCCACCGTCGCGCGGGCCGGATGAAATGCCGTCGTGTCGACGCCGAGTGGCTGCAGCGCGACCCGTTCCACACCCCACTCGGCCAGGTGCTCGCGCATGCTTCGGCTCGGCGCCAGCACCAGGTCGAAGCCGGCATAGACGTGCTTCGCATAGCGCCGCGCTGCTCGTGCTGCGGCGTCGCCCCAGCGCCGCCCGGCGGCCAGACGCGCCAGTTGCTCGATGTTGGAATGGCAATAGGCGACGGCCGGAATGCCGAGCGATCGCGACGCATCGAGCGCGCCCCAGGCGACGCGATACGGATCGCCCGCTTCGATCAGATCGGGCTGCAATGCTGCGAGCACGCGGCCGATCGCAACACGTCGCACTGGCAGCCGATAGCCGCCGCTGCCGGGGAGCGCGATCGACGGCAGCGCCGCCATGCCGCTCGAGGCATCGATGCCGGGCACCGCGATCGTGTGCCGCCAGTCGGGCCGCTGCGCCAGCCAGGCTTGCTTGGCGAGAAGGTAGCGCCTGACGCCGCCCCCTGTCGCACTCCAGAACATCGTCGCGTCGACGAGGTGCAGTGAATCGCTCATGACGCGCCGATCATCGTCGCAATTGTGCCGAAGCCTCCCGCCGACCTTCGCTGCACGCCGCTTACGCATGGCGACAATCGATCGCCGCTGCGGGCATACGGCTTGCCCCAGCCGTGTCACGGCGGCCAGGAGCACCTCATCATGAACGCACATCCTCGACGTTTTTCGACCTCGCGCTTTCTGTGGGCGAGCGCGATCCTCTCATCGTCGATCGTCGCCGCGGGTTGCGACAAGGCCAAGGAAGAGACGACACCGGCGCCAGCCAGCGTCATCATGCCGGGCACCGCGGCACCCACCGATGCGGCGGCCTCGGCGTTGCCGCCGGTCAGCGCCGGCGCGACGAACAATGGCGACGCAACGAGCAGCGGCAGCACGCCGGCGATCGATAGCGTCGCGGCAAGCGGCGTCAGCGCCAGCAACAGCGGCCCGGTCACCGGTGGAACGCTCAGCGTGATCCCCAGTTCGAACCCGCCCGCGGACTCGTCGACCACACCGAACCCCGGCAATGCCGGCACGACCGGCACCCCAC
>JALYSL010000449.1 GCA_030854825.1 Pseudomonadota bacterium | reverse complement strand
GCGCTTTGCTGCGCACTCGCGCGTGCCGGTGATCAACGGCCTGACCAACGAATACCACCCCTGCCAGATCCTCGCCGACGTCTTCACCTGCATCGAGCAACGCGGGCCGATGAACGGCAAGGTCGTCGCCTGGGTCGGCGACGGCAACAACATGGCGACCACCTGGCTGCAGGCCGCCGACATCCTCGGCTTCACGCTGCACGTCAGCACGCCCGGCGGCTACGAGATCGACCCCATGACGGTCGGCCTGCGCCGGCCCGATTGCCTGAAGGTGTTCAGCGATCCCGTCGACGCCTGTCGCGATGCCGACGTCGTCACGACCGACGTCTGGACCAGCATGGGCTACGAAGCCGAGAACGACGAGCGCCGTATCGCCTTCGCCGACTGGCGCGTCGACGCCGAAATGATGGCGGCCGCTCGCCCCGGCGCGCTCTTCATGCATTGCCTGCCGGCACATCGCGGCGAGGAAGTGGAGGCCGACGTGATCGATGGGCCGCAATCGGTCGTCTGGGACGAAGCCGAAAACAGGATGCACGTGCAAAAGGCACTCATGGAGTACCTGCTGCTCGGCCGGATCGGCTGAAAGCCGCCCGCCGTCGGCAAGCCGTCCCTACGAGGGATCCTCGATGATCGCTGCCGCGCCGGCCGGTGCCGGGCGAGTCGCCGTCACCATCGCCACGCCGATGCAGGCCACCGCCATGCCGAGCCACATCGTCAGCGTCGGCGGCGTGCCGAACACCGCCCACTCGCCGAGAGCCGCCACCGGCGGCGTCAGATAGAGCAGGCTCGTCACCCCCGTCGCTTCGCCCCGGCGCATCAGTAGGTGCAGGATCGTGAACGCGCCGATCGACGCCAGCACCACGTGATAGGCCAGGGTCGCGGCGATCTGCGCATTCCAGACGATCGCGAATCCCTCGACCGCATAGCCGAGCGGCAGCATGACCACGGCAGTGGCCGCGAAATGGATGCAGACCGCGGAACGCAGGTCGCTGTCGGCGCAGAACTGTCGCTGGTAGAGGGCGCCGCAGGTGACGCAGGCGAGTGCCCAGGCGACGGCGCCGAGAGCACGCCCGGTGATAGCGCCGCCATCGACACGATGGGCGACGACGAGGACGACGCCGCCCAGCCCGATCGCCACGCCGAGCATCTGCAGGCGCGACAGGCGCACGTGCAACCAGCGCGAAACGACGAGTGCCGTGAGCAAGGGTTGCAATGCGAGGATCAACGCCGTGACGCCCGCCGACAGCCCCCAGCGCTGCGCGTAGTGGCTGCCGCCCAGGTAGCCGGCATGGCTGAGCAGGCCGGCGACGGCGATGTGGCCCCACTGCGCCCGCGTCTTCGGCCAGGCCGCGTGGAGGCCGAACGCGAGGATCGCCACCAGGAAGGCGATCGCGTAGCGCACACCGATGTAGGTGAACGGCGCGGCATAGAGCAACGCAACCCGCGTCGCGACGAAGCCGGCGCCCCAGACGGTGACGAAATAGGCGCTCAGCAGCCAACGTTCGGATCGAGCCATCGCGTTCAAGGGCCGGTGCTCAACACCGTGTGAGATTTAACCGACACCACGCGACGCCTTCCTTTGCTACCGTCGCCATCGTCATGCAGAACAACAAGCCCGGCGCCATTACCTCGCCAGTGTCGCCGACCTCGACACTCTTTTCCGGCCGCCGCGACGACGCCGTCGCGCTCGACACGGCCGACATTCTCGGCCCGCTGCGCGACGAGTTCTCCCTGCCCGAAAACGTCATCTACCTGGACGGCAACTCGCTCGGCGCGCTGCCGAAGCGCACGGCGGCGCGCGTGCGCGAGACGGTCGAGGTCGAGTGGGGATTAGGCCTCATTCGCAGCTGGAACGACGCCGGCTGGATCGGTCTGTCGCAGAACATTGGCGATGCGATCGCCGCGCTCATCGGTGCCGGCGCCGGCGAAGTGAGCGTCGGAGATTCGACCTCGGTGAATCTCTTCAAGGCGCTCTCGGCCGCGGCGGCTCTGCAGAAGGCGGACGCGCCCGGGCGAACCACGATCCTGTCCGAGCGCAGCAACTTTCCTACCGATCTCTACATCGCCGAAAGCGTGGCCGCATCTTCCGGCTCGAAGCTGCGCCTGGTCGACGCCGACACGCTGGCCGATCACCTCAACAACGACGTCGCGCTTTTGATGCTCACGCAGGTCAACTACCGCAGCGGCCGGGTTCACGACATGGCCGAGACGACGCGCCTGGCCCACACCGCCGGCGCGCTCGTGGTCTGGGACCTGGCGCACTCGGCCGGCGCCCTGCCCGTCGATCTGCACGGTGCCGACGCCGACTTCGCGGTCGGCTGCGGCTACAAATACCTGAATGGCGGACCGGGCGCCCCGGCCTTCGTCTGGGTTCATCCGCGCCACACCGAGCGGATGGACCACGACGGTTTGCGCCAGCCGCTCTCCGGCTGGCTCGGTCATGCGGCGCCGTTCGATTTCACGCCGAGCTACCGGCCAGCGCCAGGCATCGGCCGCTTCGTCTGCGGCACGCCGCCGATCGTGGCAATGCGCGCCCTGCAATGCGGCCTCGAAGTGTTCTCGGAGGCGAAGGCCAGCGGCGGCATGGCGGCCCTGCGTCACAAGTCGATGGCGCTCACCGACCTCTTCATCGAGCATGTCGAGCAGCGCTGCGCCGGGCATGGCCTCGAGCTGGCGACGCCGCGCGACAGCGCTCAACGCGGTAGCCAGGTGAGCTTCGCCCACGCCGACGGCTATCCCGTCATGCAGGCGCTGATCGAGCGGGGCGTTATCGGAGACTTCCGCGCCGGCGATGCGCAAAACGGCGAAGCCCACCTGCTGCGCTTCGGCTTCACGCCGCTCTACACCCGCTTCGTCGATGCGTGGGACGGCGCCGAGGCGCTGGCCGATGTGCTCGACAGCGCCGTTTGGCGCGAGCCGCGTTTCGGCCGCCGCGCCGCGGTGACCTGATGGCCGAGAGTTCCGACTCCCCTGTCGAACCGGGCCGCGACGACAGCACCGCACCCAGTGGCGCGAAGGTCGATTTCAGTCGCGACATGAGCTATGGCGACTACCTGCATCTCGATGCGGTCCTCGGCGCGCAGCAGCCTCGCTCCGGCGCTCACGACGAGACGCTCTTCATCATCCAGCACCAGGTCAGCGAGCTGTGGATGAAGCTGCTGCTGCACGAGCTCGAGGCCGCGATCCATGCGGTTGCCGCCGATCAGTTGCAGCGTGCCTTCAAGATGCTGGCCCGCGTCAGCAAGATCATGGAGCAGCTGGTACACGCCTGGGACGTGCTGGCGACGATGACGCCGCCGGAGTACTCGCAGATGCGGCCTTCGCTGGCTTCGAGCAGCGGCTTTCAGAGCTGGCAGTACCGGATGATCGAGTTCCGCCTCGGCAACAAGAACG